>CAYFVL010000091.1:0-19662 GCA_964346405.1 uncultured Fibrobacterota bacterium | reverse complement strand
GGCCAGCCCGCCGTCGCTCCGCTGAAACAGGGGTTTTCGGACAGGCACTAATTAGAAAGAACAACGCTGTTTCCACCGATTGAAAGGAACCCTGAATGTTTATCTGGGAAAAAATTCGTAATCCAATTCTTGAGCACGATTTCTGGTCGTTGAAAGATCCGTGTGTGGCATACCACGAGGGAGTTTTTCACCTGTTTTGCTCAGTGTTTTCACCAGGAAATCGTCTCCAGACGCTCCATGTGACCACGAAGGATTTTGTATCGTTCTCGCATCCGATCTTTCTCTGGGGCGAGGGAGATAACGGACGGGGCAGCCCCGATCTGACGTTCATCGACAATATGTGGTATCTTACTTATCAGAGTTTCGATCCCCGTCCGGGACACGATCGCACAAATACAAAATGCTATTATGCGCAATCGCCGGATCTGATAAACTGGGATATAAAAGATATCGAAATCGCCCGAAACCTCAATGTCGGCCAACGGGCCATAGATCCCACAATAGCAAAATGGAATAACCGCTATTATTGCTCATTCAAGCAGTGGCAAACGCCGATGCTCGCTACGTCAGAGCGCCTGGATAATCCCGATGGATGGGAGTTGCTGGGAAAATTGGATGCGCCACAAAGTACCGAAAACGGGCAATTCATTCGAATAGACGGGATATGGCGATTGATCATGGAATCGAAAGACGGCATTCGCGAATACCAGCTTGAAGGTAATGAAGATGTCACGACCGGCTGGGCTTCCTGGAAACATGCACAGATGATACGTTTTCCAACACAAAAGGGATTTAACGAAATTCAGAATGGCGGCGCCGGTTATATCGCGGACTGGCGAGAACATGATGGTCATTTTTATGCTTTTTATCATGTAAAATACGATCCCGATGCGCGTATGAATATGGGACATTATCTTGGCATTGCCCGAAGTGTCGATCTGGTGAATTGGGAATTGCCGCCCGAAGAAAAACAATAGCCCATTCACACTTTGCAATAACAGGGCCGGTTGTTTTTTTTCCATAGATTCGTCTGAAAACAAAACGTCCGGGCACGCTCGATATGATGGCAAGCAGTGTCCAGGGCGGGGCAAGGAATCGCGAGGCAATGAGGTCCGAAAACTATGTAGTTGGGCTTCGTGGGGAAACCCCGGTTTTCCCGGACTGAATAAAGGCGAGTCTATGGTTACGAAATGCCCGGCTTTCAACTGGGCCGTCCAACAGCGGATCGCTCGTTTCGACCATCCAGGTGTAAAGGCGTGTCCGCATATCCAGCAAGATGTTTTGGCAGGCGGGGTCTTTGGCCAGATTGTGCATTTCCAGCGGGTCATTTTCGCAATCGAATAGCTGTTCCACGTCGGTGCGGACCCAGCGTTCTTTCCACCAGTGACGCTGTGTCATCGTGGCCAAACGCAAATCTTCCATGAGCTGTTCTTCGAAATAGCGAATTCATTGACTGCTTTTTCTTCAGCGTTTTATCAATATGCCGTAATTGTTTCTCATAGAAAGAAATCTTCATTGTCATCCAGCGACGCCGATTTTTCTCGCGATACAATTCCTTTGTTGCGTCTGTTCCAGCCACCCCTGCTTTTTTTGATATGATCCTCACTAAAAGGCTCAATTGATACATTACGATGCTATTAGAGTCATTCTAATTGTGTATTCCAAAAAAATATAGCCTATATTTATCGTACGTTGAACCCTGTCATTCTGATTCCAGCAATTTAATAATGTATACAAGCAACGAGAGAGGGGTAAATATGAGTACCTTGACCCGACGTGATTTCATTCAGACTTCGGCCGCTGCCGCCGCATCGGCCTCATTGCTGCAACCCTTGTCGCTTCAGGCAAGGATTCGGGCCGATAACAAGCCCAATATCATTATCTTTTTCGTCGACGACATGCCTTATGATTTGCTTTCTTTTACCAATCCCGATGGGGGAGCGCCTACGCCCAATATCGATTCATTGGGAAGTGAAGGCGCCTTTTTCACCAGTGGCTATATCGCACAGGCATGGTGCGGCCCAAGCCGCGCCGGACTACTCACCGGACGGCACCCGCGTCGTTTCGGATTTACGTGGAATTATAGCCCCTTTCCAACAAGTGGCGAGAAAAAGGAATTTACCATTGCCGAGGTGATGGCCGATGCGGGTTACGTAACCGGTATCGTAGGAAAATACGGTAATCTTGGAGGAAATACCGCTGATGATCCAAGAGCGATTCCAATGGATCACGGATTTCAGGACTGTTTCTGGTATCCGAGTGGCGGTCACAAAAATGTGGCGACGCCCGAAGAGCCGCATGAAGATTTGTACAGGAATCACGAACCAATAACCGGCGAAACAGACTTTCTCCCTCTTATCTGGGGGCGTGAAGCGGCCAATTTTGTAAACAAGTACCATGATAAGCCATTCTTTTTGTATGTTCCATTCAATCAACCGCATGGCCCGATAGAGGCGACACAAGAGTATCTTGACAAATTTCCCAATGTCTCCGATCCGGAAAAAAAGGCTTTACTGGCACTTATGGCGGGTACCGATGATGCTGTCGGGATGATCCTGGAGGCGGTACGGCAAAACAATCTCGATAACGACACGGTCATCATTTTCAGCAATGATAATGGAAGGGGCCGCTCGGGTATTGGCAATGGTCCCTATAGCGGCGGCAAACATGACTATACCGAAGGAGGGGTACGCGTTCCCACCTTCTGTCGCTGGACCGGGCATATACCGGCGGGAACTGAATACCCTCATCCCATTTCGAGTCTGGACTTTCTTCCAACCGCGGCAGGTCTTGCCGGTGCGGCATTGCCGGAAAACAAAGTGTTCGATGGGGTCAATTTCATGCCGTATGTTCTTGGAGAAAAGAGCGGTGTGCCTCATGAGGTACTGTTCTGGTTTGCACAGAGCAAGAATGACCCAAATACAGCGAATGAGCTGCGTGCATTACGATTCGGTGATTGGAAAGTCCTGGCAGTTGAAGAAAGGGTCAATGATGAAAAGGTGTTTAAGTGGTATCTTATGCATCTTCCTACCAACCCCGGCGAACAAACAAAACACAATAAGAACGCTGAAGAGCCGGAGCTGCTTGCAAAGCTCGTTACGGCAGCCCAGGAGGCCGAGGCGCAAATATTGGCCGACCAGCCTCTCGAGCTTGACCTGCCGGATTATGAAGTGTCCGTTCGGGGACGCAATAAGGGAAAAACACGTCCTATAGCACTTCGTCATTTTAACAATGGCCTGTCTCATCGCTTTCACCTGCAGCTGCATGAGGCCGCCCCCATTACACGGGTGGAAATAATTGACATGAAGGGCAGAGTCGTGCGTGTACTGGCGACATCCCGCTTACATGATGGTTATTATAGCCTCAACTGGGATGGGATGTCTGCAGGTGGCGAACGTTGCGGAAAGGGCGCCTATGTCATACGCGCATTGGGAACGGGTATAAACGTGAGCAAGCAATTCATGATAACGCAATGAATATGTTTTTTCGGAAAAGGGCGCCCGATACCAGGCGCCCTTTTCCCCGTTCAAAAAACTCGCCTTGCCGGATTTGTCCATTTTAATCGTTGGGAGTTTCGGATAGACCCATCAGGGTCGAAGTATAGAGTGGGGGGTTCATCGGTATATTCCCTGCCGAGTTTGGTCACATGGTATACACGTCACGGAACCACCATGTCAAACGCAGGGCGGGTTTGGGGCCGATCGGCCTTGTTGATTCGTCGGTCTTCTATACGACAACCGCTCTTGAGCTTCTATGATAGACCTCCATGCGCCAGCGCAAGGCGTACCATCTGATTCGTTCCAAAGCATCCTGCGCCGACAATGTGGGAACATTGGTCGAATGAGGTCCGAAAACTATGTATTTGGGCTTCGCGGGGAAACCCCGGTTTTCCCGGACTGAATAAAGGCGAGTCTATGGTTACGAAACGCCCGGCTTTCAACAGGGCCGTCCAACAGCGGATCGCTCGTTTCGACCATCCAGGTGTAAAGGCGTGTCCGCATATCCAGCAAGATGTTTTGGCAGGCGGGGTCTTTGGCCAGATTGTGCATTTCCAGCGGGTCATTTTCGCAATCGAATAGCTGTTCCACGTCGGTGCGGACCCAGCGTTCTTTCCACCAGTGACGCTGTGTCATCGTGGCCAAACGCAAATCTTCCATGAGCTGTTCTTCGAAATAGCGAATATATTTCCATTTTTCGGTTCGTATCGCGCGCTGTGGATCGTAAATGTTATGAAACGTCTTTTCGGCAAAGATGGCGTCTCGCGCCTTATAGGACGCTTTACGCTTCAGAAGCGGAAGAAAACTTTGTCCAGCGACATTGTCAGGCGTTTGTATGCCGCATGCGTCACAAAGAGTAGGCAGAATATCGATATTCGACGCCAATTCCTCTACCGTTCGTGCACGCCCCCATTCACCCCCGGGATACCGAATGAAAAGGAATGTTTCAATCCCTTTGTCGTAAAGGGTCCCTTTGGCGCGCGGCAGATCAATCCCGTGGTCGGTGGTAACGATCACGATTGTATTGTCCAGAACGTGTGCCTGCTCGAAAGCATCGATGATATTGCCAATGCCCTGATCGAGGCGGGCAACTGATCCCTGAAGCTTTGCGCATGACTCTTCTACCTCATCGATATCGTTGAGCCAGGGGGGCGCCCAGACGCCTTTTGAGCGATCGGGCTTCGCGGTACGGTAGGGAGCATGCGTTTCACCGCAACCGACCTGACAATAAAACGGACGGGAAGAATCGCGCAGCGCAAGCCACTGCGCGATCTCATCGCCAAAGTGTAAAAGATTACCGCCACCATTGAAACGGGGTTCATTGCCGGCCAGAAAGGTATCGAATCCCAGAGCACGGGAATTCGCGGACTCGTGCACATGGCCGCAGAGAGTGGACTCGTACCCGTTTTCCGCGAAAAGTCGCGCGATGTGCTTTTCATCGGGGTTCAATTCGTGTCCTCGGCCCTCATCCCAGCTCGCCAGGCCATCGAGGCCATTTTGGTGCGGGTAACGGCCGGTTACGCATGAGCCGCGGCTGGGGCTGCAAAGCGGCGAGGTGCCGAAACTGTTGGCAAAACGTATGCCTTCGCGCGCGAGCCGGTTCATTGTGGGGGTGTGCACGGTTCTTATACCATATGGCTCAACGAATTGGCCGGTATCATGAGATATGAACAAAAAAACATTCGGTCTGCTGGTATTCATTTATCGCTTCCTCAATTGTTTCTCCTGGAAAGAATTCTTCATTATCATCCAGCAATGGCCGATGCGGCTATCCTCACTTCCGCAAAGCGACTCCGGTGTTCCGCGGTCCGGGATTTTTCCCCTCGAAACGGCGTAGATATATCCGTTTTCGGGCACTAATTCGCCCCCGGCGTCTACTTTGAACCAGCTTTGATTGCCGAACGAAGCGAACGCAAGAAGATGTTGACTTTGGGTTGCGGTTCAAGTTTTCCTGGAAGAGTGCTTACAGTACCGTCACCGATACAAACGACCGATCCGCCCGCGGTACTCATAAAGATGTTCCCATATGCCATCGCCATGCCGTCGAACACAGGCTGAAAGGAAAGGGTATCCAGCGACAACGTACTCCCCGTTTCCGCATTGGCTATGAGCAAAAGGCCTTTGGAGGGATCTTCAATAATCTGCTCCTGCAAGGAATTGTCGGTGTCGTCCTTACCCACGCATTCGGGACCCGAGGCGATTATTTTGTTGCCGGAGACCGCCATCGCCCTGATCAACAAAGGTACGGATCTTGTCCACTCGGCAACGATCGTATCAATTTCTTCCTCCCCGGATTTGGGTTTCGCCGGTATGGAATGCTTTTGCATTCCATAAAGGTGATATGATCTCCAATAATGGTCCTTGATAGAAGAGTGGAGCGACCTGTCTCTGCGAAAACCCCATTGCAGGTTCTCTCCGACACAAAGTATTTGACCACTCGGGTAGGCGTATGTTCTTCGAAGAGGGCCCTGGCCTCCACCTTGAGATGTACCATACATAGGGTCGTTGAACCAGAATGTGCGGTGATTCCAGGTGTCATCGAGAAAGCCGCTATTGGCGTAGAGGTGAGTATATTCGGAATATTTTGATATATCTTCCACATAATTTTTAAGGCCTCTCGTGCCATCGGTCACTCCATCAGGATCCGGGTACTGGAATACTTTTCGATTGAAATCTTTGTCCATGGGTAGTGAACGCAGATAAACCGTATTATGGGAATATGACAGTATGTCGTTTACACCGGTACTCGGTCGTTGCACTGGAGATTCATCATTTCCATTGATCCATGTGCTTCCTTTGGTAGAAACATGTTGTTCCGCACCGGTCCGTGCATCGAGGCGGACCATACGAAGGCCACCGTCAAGGTACATGGAACGTCCGGCGACACAATAAACACTACTATCGACGATAAGTACACTTCCGTGTACAGGCCATACCGATTCGACGGCCTCCCGTGAAATCATGGACGCTTCCAGGGGCGCGGCCAGGTATTGCCATGAAACAGCCCCGTCCGATAAGCGAAGTGCATAAACCCAGCCATCGGAGCAGCCGAAAATGGCGAGTCCCTTCCAGACACTCGGTGGCGAATCAATTTTCCCCCCGGCAAGAAATGTCCAGAGAATTTCTCCACTATTGCAGTTGATACCATAAAGTGTATTGCTGTTTTTTTCGGCAACAAGCGCCACACCTTCTGCAACGGTGATCGGGGTAAGGGAACCACCGAGAGCGACCGTCCATCGAACGGTGGTATTGCCCGAATATGGTTGTAACGCATAACCCGACCTGGAAGAGGCGCCGCGATATGTCGGCCATTGTCGATCGAGGTCGGTTGAAGCGAGAGAGTATCCATAGGCGGGACCCTTTATCAGCCGGTCGGCGGCATTGGGGTGAACCATCTCTGTGTGAGCACTTGTCGGGCAGGTCACCGCCAGTCCATCCACTCTAAGTTCACGATTGCAGACACAGGTACTTGGGGGTGCATAGATCAAGCCATTTGCGGGCATGATGCCGTAAAGACAGGCGCCGCGTGTAAAACCGGCGTTTTTGGAATCTCCCGTTTCAAGATACATGAAGTTGATTCCCCAGCGGCTGTCAAAGAGGATACGATCGGTCATTACATCGCGTCCGCATATGTGAGGCGTTCTTGTATCCTGAGTTTGATCTCGGTCTGGATCAGACACCTTTTTGTAATCATCGGTCAGAGCACCCGTACGAAGGTCCTGTGTTATAATGCCATTCAGCCTGATATCCCCAGTCCAGACAATCCCGTCATGAATAAAAATATCCATGGGAGCGAGATTCCTGTTGTCGGAAAGACCACCCCCCGTTTCTCCTTTGTTATCCCATAGAGGTTCTCCCGTGACACAGTCAATGGCCAATAGATAGTAGTTTCGCCCAAACCGGGGAAGAGCATACAGCAATACTCCATCAGACACCACCAGATTAGCCTCTCTGCCTGACAATTTTTTTTCCACAATGCTCTTGTCAACACTGTCACATTGATGAGTCCATAATAGTTCACCATCAGTTCCCCGTCGGCAATGAACAGCATTTGCGGACGCATAAAAGAGGTTTCCATCATATGCGGCAAAAGCACACCCAATGTAGTCTATCTCCTTTCTCCACTTCAAGCTGTGTTGCGTGATATCTACCGCACAGAGGGATTTGGGGGAATTTCTCACCCATGCTTCCTCCGCCGACTGACAATAAAGCATTCCATCCGAAATCAACAGCTCTTCGGCCGACTCGGTGCCGTCATAAACCGCAATAATTTCTCCCGTAGCGCCGTCCAGCGCGCTCACGGGCTCGTTGAGTCCGAGAGTTACATAGAGGTTATGTTCGTGCGCCACCAGACGAAACGAAATATTCGAAGGCCCCCGTTTCAAACCCAAATAGTGATCGATCCATCCATTCAAGTCCTTTTTCCAGAGAAGCACGCCACTGAAGGCATCGCGGGCAATGAGACGCCATCGGGGAGGGAAAGAGATGGAAAGAGATGAGCCTTCATCCATGATATAGTATACTCTCTTCCCGTCCGTTACCATGGCCTGAAAACTCGACATGATCTCATGACAACGAGTCCAACGGGGCTCCGCATTCCATTGGAATCCCTTCGGATAGTCTACCTGTCGATCACTGGTAACCGGATTGTTACTCGCATCATAGCGAAAGTGTGCCCATTCACTGATATCCGACGGGCGCGCCTTTACAATAGTCCGGTATTGTTGGTCCTCCCTGATCATTGCCACGCCATCGGGGCAAAGAATACGCATGATTTCCTGTTCCGTGGTCATCGAAGGATCATCCGCAATGATCAGGTTAACAAGGTTCGATCTGAATGGTAATTGTTTCGAGCGCATATGGTGAAACGTTACGGGTCCGTGCAATCCGGAGCTGCCGGCGGATTGCCGCGCATGCCGTATCTGCTCCGCGTCGGTGTCGAGACCCCGGACCAGGTATTTCTGGTTAATCCGCAATCGACTCGTGTTTTCTCCGTTTTCGCAACCGATATGCACTATCAACCCGCCCTGTATCCCGCTTTGGGAAACAAGCTGTTGGGGCTCCTGTGCGGAAAGGAGCGCAATCATTGGCAGCAGTAAAAAAGAGAAGGCCACACGAAATACCTTGCTACTCAACACTTTGTTCAATCGGTCAGCCTTTAAAATTCGAGTAGACATAAAAAGTCTCCCTGTTTAGTTTATCTCATCTACTATTATGAACCGCCAAACGGCGATGTTTGGCATTTACGCCCGCCGCTCTCCGACAAACAATACAAAATGAAGAGGGGAGCTTCGCGGGACAAATAATCCAGCGTGAGCAGATTCAATGTCCTCACGGAACCGAATTTATGAACACTCCCATCCCTTTCTTCAATTCACTTCCATGTGCAACGGCATTTCCCAATCTCATAGTCACAACACAGAGCCGTTTCTTCATCCTTCATCGCAAGCCCACCGTTCATCGAGTCCCGAATTAACTTCGGGAAGATTAACCTGTCGTTTGGGGCCGAAAAGGGCACCTTTCCGATTGAAATCGGGACTCGGCGTCCATTTTCGGGAGTTTCCGGACAGGCACTATTTATGTGCCCCCGGCACATTCTCCCGGACACCCTTACTCGAAAGATATCCGGGAGGCGGTATTGTTTACCTTGATTAACGCGTATGTATCAAACGGTGGATAGTACGCGATTCTGCTTTCACGGTTGCAAAATAGGCGCCCTTTGCCATTGGTGTAACGATCATTCCGGGGTTTCGATTCGCAGGCAAGCGCCAATGCCCCATACGCCTGCCGCAAACATTGAAAAGCGTAATTTCTACCGGTGCATTCGCCCTGCCGCTGATGTAAAGCATACTATTTCTTATAGAAAAGCTTATGTCCTCCTGGCGCCGGGGCATGACACACCTGTCGCCTGCATGCACCTCTACGTCAATAGTCTCGATCGGCTTGGTGTCGATAATAAACCCGCATACCGCACCCGAGAACGATATCTCGTTTATACCACTTGACAGTGTAACCGGCTCTGGAGTGGTTGTCATTGGGAATTGGATATTCGGATCTCCCGTTCCATCCTCTGAGGAACCCTGTTCAGGAACGATCGACCACATCTTTGACTCCAGCGTGGGCGCCTGACCATTTATGATTATGTCATTTGTTTCGCTGAAATACGTGAAACCCAGATAGTAGTCACCCTCATCAAGACGAATTCTGTATCGCAGCGGCGTGTCGCTATTAAGGCTACCCATGCGCACCCATGAATGGAAATAAAAGGGCTTATTGGTTTTATCTTCCTGAACCGCTTCGGTGACAAAACGCCCTTTGTTTTCGACATAGCCATAAGCGGCGCCGGGAACCCACGTTTGATCGGCTGGAAACCCCGGCATTGGTGCGCCGATAGAGCGATCCTGAGTGCTGCCGAGGTCTACTTTGAATGGGAAATCGGTGATTTTTTGTGACTCATCTCCAATGCTGATAACCACCCAATCGCTTGAAATGGTCTTGTCGTCTTCGATATCGATGCGGATATGATGAACGCCGGCGGCAAGATCGGGCAACGTCCAGGAGTTGATTGCGCCCTGTCGTTCTTCTCTCTTGATCCCATTGACATATATCGCCGAAGCTTCAACAGCACTCTCTCCCGGTTCGATTGTGCAGTTCAAGGTCAGGGGGCCCGAGAGCGACTCGCTGTTATGTTGCGGAGATGTGATTTTGATTTTCGGTGGATTTTTGCGTATGTCATAACAGTGAATCCCCAATGCCGTGCGAATATAGATGTACCCATCTGCATAGGGGGTCATCAGAGCTGCATTATGCTTGCTGGTTGTCTGGGCGTGCGCCGGCTGCCAGATTCCACCCATCATACGAAAATCAGGCCCGGGATGCATAAAGAAGAACTCCTGACGGCAATGGGAAAAATCGACGCAATGAAAAAGGCGATCCTCCGCACTCATGAAAATCGATTGAGACCAGCACCCGGTATTGGCGCTCTTGACACGTTCACCCGTTTCCATTAGTATGCATACCGAGGAGTCGTTTCTCGGCGGGTGCTTCTCCGTCGATCCTTCCGGACGCTTCGTTCTGATAAGGGGATAATAAAGATATCCATCCTTCGCCACACCCTGATAGTGGATTTTATATCCTAGCGCCGTATCACTGTGAGTCCAGAGAAGTTCCGGTCCGTCGACTTTCAGCCGGTAGCCCTGCAACATGATCAGGTCATCTCCAAATGAAGTGTTATACACATTGTCTCTTCCGAAAACCACCACATCTCCATCGACATAACAGTTTACATCATGCGCTCCTCCCGGGAGTTCCCACTGGACCGAACCGTCCCCGGCATCGAGGCAAACCAGTCCCATCCATCCCGTACACAGCAAGTAGTGATTCCCGTCCGAACCTTTCCATTCAACCGGATTCGCATGCGGGCCAATAAGTCCGGCATGATCGGTTTTTTTCCATACAAGATCGCCCGTGCTTCCATTATATGCAAAGATATCATCGCTTATGGTTACAATCACATGATCCAGCGCTTTGACAAAATTCAGGTTATGACCGGTTCTTCGTCCACCAACGGGAACATCACTTACAATTTCTCCGTCTGCCAACGCTTCCGACACTATCTGTTCGCATTGCTCAAAATATCCGGGTATTTGCGATTCCCACACCAAATCGCCCGTGTTGGCGTCGACACAATAGAGTCGAGCCGTTGTCCCAAGCGCGTAAATTTTTCCATTGAAGGCAACCGGTGTAAAATGTATTCGTCCGGGAGATTTCATATCCTGAATGTTAATTCCTTTTTCCTTGAACACTTTCTTCCACAGGGTTCTTCCATCTGCCATATCAAGACACAGAATAACCTCATCCGCAAGAATCCTTTTGCTCCACTCAGGTTGTTTTTCAACCCGGTAGTTCATCTCTTCCCCCTTCTTGCTGTCAGGCGAGGGGGCATAGTAATTGAAATACACCTTTCCGTTGTACAGTATGGGGCTGGCGCCTCCCGAGGAAGGTAATTTATTGGTATGATCTCCGCCGTAATTGCCGTGGGCGGTCGGGATTCGTTCGCTTCGCCAGATTTCTCTGGCCTGTTGATAATCATCGATTAATTCGATCCCCTTCGATGTCGCAATAAGCCTGTCGGTCGGCCCGCTCCAACGGGGCCATTCGCTTCTCTGGAATGAAAAAGATTGTACCCAGGCAGAAACGATGAATAAAACAAGCGCTTTTTTGTTGCATTTCATGCGATCTATTCTCCCTTAAAAAAAGTAAGAGCTGATTACCACCCGACTTCAATTGCACTCGTTGTTACTTCAAGAATACTCTTCATGAAATAACTTCAGAAAACTATCCTTTTACCGTACTATTACCGACGATATAACGGCGTCTTTTTCACCCGATATTCGGACGATGTATTTTCCCGGAGAATCCATCGGTATCGATATCGCACCGGCAGCGGTTTTAGTTGTGGAGATTGTTTCAATACAACGTCCACGAATGTCCCAAATCTGTATTGTTTGTTTTGAGAGCTTATCGAGACCGTAAATCCTGAACGCATTTCCAATCGTTTTCAGGTGAAATCCTTTCATTTCCTCGATTTTTGATGAAGGTCGTCTTTGCCTCGATACCCCTTTTGGTTTGCGAAGATCATAGCATGAAATGCCGTCTCCACCACGCACAAACAGTCGGCCGTCTACATAGGGAAATGAAAACACTCCATTGTAAGAACACGCCGCTTTATGCGGTGGAACCCAGAACGCATCTCCCATAAGCTTCAAATTGTCACCCGCGATATCGAGCATCCACATCTGAGACGGCTTGTGCCCCGCATTGTCTTCGGTGAATAATCGATTATCGCCTGCTATGACAATTGAACTGAAAGGAGGTTTTCCGCCGGTATAAAAACTATTGATAATATCGCCATTCTGGATATCAATTACAAGAAAAGAGTCGATTGGTGATAAATGCAAATATAGCCTGTCCTTATATATGGTGGCGTTTTGTTCTTTGGCATAGCCATATTTCTTGTCAAGCTCCCATACTTTTTCAGCACCCGTCGGACTCAGTTTAAAACACCCTGCTTGCCCCTGGTCCCAGGAGCCACCGTCATTGAGAGGGCCACCAATATTCACTACTACGTAATCTTTATAAACGGGGGCAACCCATTTTTGAAATCCGATCTCTTGTTCCCAAAGCACTTCGCCCGTGCGGGGTATAACACACGTCAATACGCTGTCCCCCGAAGCGGCTATAATGAATTCTTCATTATTATGAGTCCACCACGACGGCAACCCAATTCCTGGTGATATATCTCGTAAATACCATAAACGTTCGCCCGTCATGGCGTCAACGCCCACCATATCAGCCACCCCGTCAGTTCTGCCCCGGGCTCCAATTCCCGAAACAATAACACTATCGGCAAAAATCAAAGCGCTCGAACCGGGAACACCGCCGGATTTTTTCCATTGTAATTCACCAGTTTCAGCATCGAGACAATACCACATTCCTCCACACCCCGCCACATATACATTCCCGTACGCCGCGCATGGCGTCTGGTTTCCAAGTATCCCTTTTGCGTCGTAGTGATATGGCCCCTTGTTCAGTTTCTTCTTCCAGACCGTATGTCCATCTACCGCATCAAAACAGGCTACCACATCCCATGCCGTTTTAGCGAATAATTTTTTGAGGCTATCCGGATTCTCACAATTGGAATTCTTGCCGACCAATTCGGTATCATAAGTTGAGGGATCGGGGAGATAATAGTACTGAAATACTTTGCCGTTATATACAATTGGGCTTGCACCGCCCCCGGTGGCCCGTTGATGATTATTGCAGCCATACCTTGCACTTTGCGACTTTGCGGGAGGCGTATATTCACTTTCCCAGACCAGGCGTGAATCGTGAAGCCGGTCTACCAGGACATTGCCATTGTCGGTGGTGCTAAATGCTCCAAATGGTCCCAGATAAGTAGGCCACCATTTACAATCGGCGGGATACTCATCACTCTGTGGCTCCGGAAAAGGCTCGTCGGAATTTGAAGCTTCAATAGAAATACTATCGAATGTAGCGGAAACCAAGGCGGAACCATGAGTCCCGTCGGCAACAAACAAACCCACAAAGACCTCATCGTTTCTATCGTCTGGTATCCTGAAATGACCCATATTCATTGGTTCGCTGAAAGGCGTTTGAGTGGCGCCACAGGGATTATGGGTACTGGTAACGGCGTCGACCTGGCGCCATGGTTCACTCGAACTGCCACGAACATATAGATAGTATTTGCTATTCGTTCCTTCGACCACCCGACTTATTCTCATCCAGATATTTTCAGGATTTTCGAATCCTTCAACTACATTCTCATAGCCCATCCCGAAACACCCCTGCCCTGTGCCGCTACACGATTTTTCCGAGGGTGCGGCGTCGAATTCCGCCATCTCCGATAAGGGTGTAATGCGATTGAACCAGGTCAATCCCGATCCCCTTGTAGCCCAGTAGGTATCCCATCTGAGCGATAAAACGTTCGCGGCTGTCAACATATATCCCTTTACCAGGACGCCGATTTGCCTGACGCCGCCTTCGGGGATATCCGCACTTCTTAAACGGGCGGTAAAGGTGAAATCTCCGGTCAAAGGAAATTCATTCACCATGGCTGCCGCACACCCATCCCAGCACCAATACACGCCTTGCCCGTTACCGCTCAGCGTGTAGCTGCCGTCCTCGTTATAGGCGCCTTCGCTGTAAGCATCACCGCTCCAGCGAAACGTGGCTGTTTCCCGGCCAATTGTGACAGGGTCGAGCCGCGGATTGGTAATAGTTGCGCCAGGACAAATTGATATAAACAAAAATAGTGCATTAAAGACATATACAAGCACTGACTTGTGCTTCAAGAGTCTGGACCTTGAGGCGCGGTCCACAAAATTCGGAAAGCTCAAACGGCGTCGAATCGTCATGATTTTTTTGCCTCCGGCGCATTCTCCCGGATACCTTTCCCCGAAGGGTATCCGGGAGTCGGCATTTTTCAATTTAACGCGAATGTATCAGGCGGTGGATAGTACGCGATTCTGCTTTTACGGTTGCAAAATAAGCGCCCTTTGCCATTGGTGTAGCGATCATCCCGTGTTTTCGATTCGCCGGCAAGCGCCAGTGACCCATACGCCTGCCGCAAACATTGAAAAGCGTTATTTCCACCGGCGCATTCGCCCTGCCGCTGATGTAAAGCATATTGTTTCGTATAGAAAAGCTTATGTCCTCCTGGTGTCCGAACATGACTCCCCTGTCGCCTGCATGCACCGCTACGTCAATGGTCTCGACGGGCTTGGTGTCGATAATGAACCCGCTTACCGCACCCGAGAATGATATCTCGTTTATACCACTTGACAATGCAACCGGTTCCGGGGTGATCGTCATTGGGAACTGGATATTCGGATCTCCCGGCCCACCCGCGGCGGGACTATACTCAGGGGTAATCGACCAACTCTTTGACTCCAGCGAAGGCGTCTGACCATTTATGGTTACGTCATTTGTTTCACCGCTAAAATACGTGAAACCGAAATAGTAGTCACCCCCGTCGAGACGAATTCTGTATCGCAGCGGCGTGTCGTTATAAAGACTGCCCATTCGCACCCATGAATTGTAGAAATAGGGTTTATCGCTCTTATCTTCATGAATCGCTTCGGTGATAAAACGCCCCTCATTTTCGACATAGCCATACGCGGCGCCGGGAACCCACATTTTATCGGCTGGAAATCCCGGCATTGGTGCGCCGATCGAGCGATCCAGAGTGCTTCCGAGGTCTACTTTGAATGGGAAACCGGTGATTTTTTGTGACTCATCTCCAATGCTTATAACTACCCAATCGCTTGAAATGGTCTTGTCGTCTTCGATATCGATGCGGATATGATGAACGCCGGCGGCAAGATCGGGCAACGTCCATGAATTGATTGCGCCCTGGCGTTCTTCTCTCTTGATCCCATTGACATATATCACCGAAGTGCTCACCGCACTCTCTCCCGGTGCGATTGTGCAGTTCAAGGTCAGGGGGCCCGAGGGCAACTCACTGTTATGTTGCGGAGAGGTGATTTCGATTCGCGGTGGATTTTTGCGTATATCATAACAATGAATTCCCAATGCCGTGCGAATATAAATGTACCCATCCGCATAGGGGGTCATCAGAGCTGCATTATGCTTGCTGGTTGTCTGGGCGTGCGCCGGCTCCCAGATTCCGCCCATCATGCGAAAATCAGGCCCGGGATGCATAAAGAAGAACTCCTGACGGGTATGGGAAAAATCGCGGCAATGAAAAAGACGATCCTCCGCGCTCATGAAAATCGATTGACTCCAGCCCGCGGCATACGCGGTTTTGACATGCTCACCCGTTTCCATTAAGATGCATACCGAAGAATCGTTTCGCGGCGGTTTCTCCGTTGATCCTTCCGGACGTTTCGCTCTGAAAAGAGGATAGTAAAGATACCCATCCTTCGCCACACCTTGATAGTGGATTTTATAGCCCAGCGCCGTATCACTGTGAGCCCAGAGCAATTCCGGTCCGTCGACTTTCAGCCGGTAGCCCTGCAACATGTTCAGACCATCTCCATATAAATAACTATCTACGTGATCTCTGCAGAAAACAACGACATCCCCATCGATATAGCAGTTTACATCATTCATTCCTCCCGGAAGCTCCCACTGAACCGAACCGTCACCGGCATCGAGGCAAACCAGTCCCATCCTTCCCGCACACAGCAAGTAGTAATTCCCGTCCGAACCTTTCCATTCCACCGGATGCGCATGCGGCCCGATAAGTCCGGTATGATCCGTCTTTTTCCATACAAGATCACCCGTACTTCCATTATATGCAAAGATATCATCGCCTATGGTTACGATCACATGATCCAGAGCTTTGACAAAATTCAAGTTATTACCGGTTCTTCTTCCACCAACGGGAACATCCTCTACAATTTTCCCATCTGCCAACGCTTCCGACACTATCCGTTCGCATTGCTCAAAATATCCGGGTATTTGCGATTCCCACACCAAATCACCCGTGTTGGCGTCGACACAATAGAGTCGAGCCATTGTCCCAAGCGCGTAAATTTTTCCATCTATGGCAACCGGTGTAAAATGTATTCGTCCGGGAGATTTCATATCCTGAATGTTGATTCCTTTTTCCTTGAACACTTTCTTCCACAGGGTTCTTCCATCTGCCATATCAAGACACAGAATAACCTCATCCGCAAGAATCCTTTTGCTCCACTCAGGTTGTTTTTCAACCCGGTAGTTCATCTCTTCCCCCTTCTTGCTGTCAGGCGAGGGGGCATAGTAATTGAAATACACCTTTCCGTTGTACAGTATGGGGCTGGCGCCTCCCGATGAAGGTAATTTATTGGTATGATCTCCGCCGTAATTGCCATGGGCGGTCGGGATTCGTTCACTTCGCCAAACTTCTCTGGCTTGTTGATAATCATCGATCAATTCGATCCCCTTCGATGTCGCAATAAGCCTGTCGGTCGGCCCGCTCCAACGAGGCCATTCGCTTCTCTGGAATGAATAGGATTGTACCCAGGCACAAACGATGACCAGGATAAGCGCTTTTTTGTTGCATTTCATGCGGTCTATTCTCCTTATAAAGGGTCTTTCGGCATTTGCGTGCGTACCCCATGGGTTTTGGGATGCTGCACAGCAAGAGAAAACGTTGGGAGATGTATGTTCGGAATCGAGATCGGGAGTATCATGCATGGATCGGCAATTGGGCCTCTGGGAAGCCTCATTTTCGAGGCCACAATTAACTACCACGCAATTTCTAAACAATATAGCGCGGGTTATGGCTTCAACCCGTGTTAGAATGGTTACAAAGTTACCTAACACGTAGTATCATACCACACCAAGGGATCGGGACGGAATAAGTGTGTCAGTTATTTGCGCAGGATTTCGGTCGGAGTCCAAGGTGCTGTCGCCATGGCATCGCAGGGATTACGATGCAAAACAGCAACGCCGGAATCCGGTCGAAAGACAAGCAGAAAGCCTGGAAGGCTGGACAATGCCGGTCGCGGCGGTTGTGGTACAATGGTAATTCATGCGCGGATTCGGAACATGGGTCAATATGGCCGCCAGGCTCTTCGGAACGGCGTTTCATTGTGGCGTTTGCTATTTTTAGCATTCTGCCGGCAGTGGGCCATGCCTTTGATGGCAGCCGCCAAAGGCATGGTTGAAGATATCGGCAATCGGCGTTAATAATTGTTCATTTTCCATTGCCGCCTCCTTTTTCAGGAGAACAGCGGGAAGGCGGCCAATGCGTTGATTCAGGCTAATGCCGTTTCCGTAAAAAACCCCATGCATTGTGCGGTGCTCGAGATTGCGCGTATGGCGCATCATATCCTGGAATTCAAAGCGTGTGGCAATAGTGATCTTATGATCTTTGGTACGCATTCGTCGAAAGAGGACATCAGCGGGCCATCAATGGGAATCATCTATTCTGTTCGCCCGTACTGGTTTACGTGGAGAAAAAGTCCATGCCTTTATTTAAATCCGATTCCATTCAGAGAATGTTTGTTAAAACATACATCGAAACACCCGGTCACCAGGGAGCTATTCCTTCAATCTCACATCTGGCTGCGAAGCTGGGAGCATCGCGTACAACAATAAACAAAGTACTCAAACAACTTGTCAAAAAGGGCGTGCTTGAAAAAAGCGATACTCATAATCGTTACTTTATTGCAGGGCGGACGCCATTAAAAAAGAACGTGGATTATCGCCCAAACAAGCTACGGCATTCAAGCCTGAGCGCTTTGATTCAAGAAGATATTTCCAGTGGGAACCTCGACGCAAAACCCGTGCTCCCCTCCTTTCATGACATTCGCAAGAAGTACAATTGTTCCTTTTATACCGCTAAAGCGGCTCTTGAAGAACTTCGGCGAACCGGATATCTTACCCGTGCAGGCCATAAATATCGCGTATCCGCACCACCGTCTCTCCAATCGCGTGTATATCTTGTTGGCCCCGGCCATCATTTCATATCCGATCCATTTCTCACACGGCTGGCTGGTGGAATCGAATTCGGACTTCGAACTATTGGTTGGAACGATTTTGAATTATATGATCCAGATCAATATAAAAAATCAAATAATAATGCCCCACCCGATCACAAGGTCGCGGGTTATATCTATGTACACAATACCAATGTTGCAAAGAGTTTCATTCCTTACAAAACAAAAAAGCATATCCCTCAGGTACTCATCGATCGTTCAAATGCTATAAGTGAAACAGGAGCTTTGTGTGCACATTTTTTAAAATTGCGCCCCGCTCATTTCGACGCCGGCAGTGTTGTGGCGCGTTACCTTGGTTCATTTGGGCATCGGCATATCGCTTTTTTTTCGCCGCAAAAGGCCACGGAGCCCTGGGTTCGTGAACGGCTTGACGGAATACGGGATGTGTTTAAGCTGAAAAGCAATGCCCAAAAGGATCGTTCATGTACTTTTTTTAGTGTGTCGAAACAGAATACGATCGATGGAAAAGAAATTTGCTGCAAACCCATACAGGCGTTTTTGCGGAAACCGGAAATTCGAGAGTTATTGAATCGCTATTTTCCATCCCGATTTTCTCGAATGGAATACGTGATGCCCTCATATAAAATGGCCGGTTTGCTCGAAACAGCCGAGGCGTTGCATCCAGCATTCGAGGCCGCGCTCAAAGACAAGCGTATTACCGCCTGGGTTGGCGCAAACGATATGGTTGCCATATTAGCAATGCATTTTCTCCAATCCCACGGGATCGATATACCCGGAGACCTCTCGTTAGCCGGCTTTGACAATGATCCCATATCGATGCTCTTTCGCCTGACAACGTACGATTTTCAATATGAGCGCATCGGTTACCGTGCCGCACATTTTCTTGCTTACCCATCATTTCAAATGCACACTAAAAATAAGACAATGGATATGAAAGGTATACTTTTACCTCGTGCGACTGTAGGAGCCGCGGCGGGGAAAACCGGCAGGCATTATGAATTGTGAATGAATGGGTATTGATGATATACCAGGACCGGCTCCTCATCAAAATCAGTGGGTATTCACGCAACCAGCTATGCGGCGAACAATGTCATCCACGCACTGTCGAGCATCACCTTAGTTAGCCCAAGTTTCGCAGTCGAGAGCGAGCATTATGCGTAAGATGTTGTGCGAGA
>CAYFVL010000090.1:0-19675 GCA_964346405.1 uncultured Fibrobacterota bacterium | reverse complement strand
TTTGAAGTATAGTCAAGAGGAAATAAACTAGACTACCGCCTGCCCTATTATCGAGTTTTTTTTCAATAGAGGTCCCTGGAAAAAGAAAATGTCGCGGGATTTATCGGGGGGTTTTGGGGATTTGAGCGTGGGACTGTACAACGCCCTGCGCTTTTTCTAAGTCAATCTCGCACAACATCTTACGCATACTGCTCGTTCTCGACTGCCAAACTTGGGCTAGGTAATAAAAAAGGCGAGAGGGAATCACTCCTCTCGCCCTGTATTCTCCGTTTTTGCAGTTCTAATCAGAAGCTACGCGAAACAATTCCGCTCTGCGGAACCATAATGCTCTGAGTGTGAACCGTACCGGATTTGGTCGTGATTCTCTCCAGAAGCATTGAAGCCCCCGTATTCAGGCTGACTTCCTTGGCCGCTATTTGAGAAAGGTCGAATTTTGCGACTGTTTTTCCGAGGAGGTCGTAGTATTCGACTGATTGGACGTTGCGGATTGCCTTTGGGTATGCTTTGAGCCTGTTCACAATGGGCAACTGTGAAGATACAAATCTTATATCACCCCAAGCCTCTGTTGGCACGTATGCACCGCTTCCGGTCGACCAGTCTTGCACCCGCTTGGTCGGGTCTGCCGCATTTCTCCAGCGAAGTGCATCAAAGCTCGTTGCGGAACCGTCGGCATCGTTATAGCCGCAAGCAAATGCGATCTTGGCCGTCATTGTGCCCGGAGTAGGCTTCTGGATACCGTTTTTACCAACTTGTCCCCAGGGGATGAACCATTCCTGTGCCCTTAAATTCCCGGTGATAGTGACAAAATCCAGCATCATCCCGTCGTGTGTCTGGGGGAGGGTTTGGATCATCACATTTCTGTCCATCTGAAACTGACCGTTATCCCCGATTTTGTTGAGGCTAAAGGTTTCGGGTGGATTTGTGGCTCCGAACTGGCACTGAATCTGCATCATTGTTCTTGTCTTGCGGTCAATGGTTTTGTTATGAAAAATTTCATCGGCAATACTGGGGTGGTGGTAGTCAGTAGAGAATCCGTCAATGTACATGTCGATTGCATCGTTGGCCCACACCAGACTGCGGGGATCGTCCGGGCACCAGTTTTCCTCACTGATCGGATCATAGATACATGTGACACCACTATTAACAAATTGATTGTCTCTTACCAGAAGGTACAGATACAGTCCTTTTTCCCCCCATGCTGCTCTCACTTCCATGGATGCATCCGCATCGTCGTTAAAACCTCTTTCCGATCGCTCCCAGGCATTCCCGGGGGCGGAGGGGAGCAGTTCGACAATGTCAAATTTGCCTGGATTCTTCTCCCATTCGTCCCAGAACGGTGATTTCTGGTTGTCGACGACGAAAGAAGCCTCTTGCTCCGGCGTCAGCGCATAGCCATCCAAAATGTGATAAGGATCTGTGCCGGTACCGGGATATGCTTGTTCCGGAAAAGGACAGCAACATGTACCCAGCGGCTTCGGTTGTTCCTCGCAGTACGTAGGTGCAGTACAATGAGGTGTACATTGTTGCTGACCCTCGGTGGATACGTTTGAAAATGCAAATGCAATGCCGGCCATCATTAATGTCGTTGTAATTCTCTGCATACAATCCTCCCGACTAGTTTAATACGAAACCGTTCTGTTCAGAATCCCACGTCATCCGCAACCCAAAATGTTGGGTAGTGCTTTCCCACATTCATACAGACTCAATATACTAGCTTAGTAGCCGTTTCGCAATGCCTGAAATCCTATTGGCCAATTAATGGGCGTCCAATCTATAGACGAATCAAAATGTTAGCAGGGATACACCGTAACGCTTGATTCAATCAAATAGATTGTTGAGGAAATATTGGCTTCCCTGGGTCGTAGATAGTGAATATACTCACACCGGTTGGTGGAGTACCTGCTCATTGTCACTCCCGATTCCATCATTTGTTCTTTCTTGGGCCGGTTTTGTGAGCGGTGGCAGGCATGCGGATGTACGCGGGGTATCCTTTAAAGACCATTCACTCGTCACAATAGAGGCCGGGCGCAATACATTGTTTATTAAGAACTTAACACTGCTGGGTCGCTATATACATTATGCATAGAATCGTTTTTTGGGTCAGCATTATTCTTCTTTGTGGTTTTCAACTGCAGGCGCGTTTAACACTGCTTTTTGTTCCATTTGATGATGACGTTGATCTCGGAGTAGATGCCTGGGATCTCAAGTATGATATTCCGGATTGGTTCAGTTCCACCATCGATACCATTGGGGGAAACGATGGCCTGATCAGCGTGATTCCCTTTGATACGGTGCAATCCACCATGCACGCCAGCGGCCTTAAGACAAAAAAAGCAATCGAGGCCCAACGGATTGTCCGACTTTGTACCTCATTTGGTGCCGACTATCTTATCTACGGTCGAATTGAAGCGTTTAAGTCCCAGAAGAGGACAATAAATACTGATGCCAGCCTGCAGGCCGGGCATCAAATCGGGAATCAAACCACCGGCTTTGGAGGGACAAGAGTAATGGCGGGACTTCACTCCTATGAAGCCTCTGTTCGAATTGTAATTCGAGTATTTGAGGGTGTTACGGGGGAAGAAGTGTTCTCCAAGGTGCTGGATAGCGAACGGAAAGATGGAGGCCTGAACGTATGGCTACCCATTCAATCTCAGAATCCGGAACTGGATTACCACGAAATGACAAAAAATCCGTTCGGGTCGAAGTACTTTCAGCGTACAATACTGGGATCAATCATGAGTTTGTTTTCCCACCGGCTCCGGAATGATCTCCTCAATAGTCACCGTGGTTTGAGAGGCATCCATCCCGCCGGAACTGAAAAACAGTACTTAGAAGGGAAGGTTCTTGAGCAGGTGGGGAGAGATGTTTACATAAACCTTGGGACGCAAGACGATCTTTTTGCCGGTGAGCTGTTCAATGTCCTGAAACCTGTTCGTGCCATTCGGGGAGAAAACGGAGATACGCTGGGATGGATTGAGAAGCCGGTATGCGTAATTCGGGTGAAATATATTAGAAGTGAACATTTTTCACAGGCTGAGTTGGATTCATGTTTTGGGGCTGTAAGTAAGCTTGAGCCTGGATGGTCGGTTCGTTCTATTCAATCGAATGACGATCCCCGATGACCCATGGAAATTCGGAATATGTCTGGTGTGAAGGGAAATCAAATTGTATATTTTTGTGTTTGTATTCCCAGCATATAGCTTCATGGTTGCTATGGTCGGCTTTGTGTTTGCCACCTCGACGAATCCGTTGAGGTGAAGGCCGGTTCTTTATCGGCAGTAAGGAAATTTTGATTCCCTTGATAAGGAGTTTTGAATGTTCGGGAGTGTTGGTGAAAAATCCTTCCTGTCTCTCCTTCTTCTGAATTGTCTTTTCTCGAGTGTGATTAGCCAATCGCTCAGTGATAAGCTCGCCGAAGATGAGAGTTTTTATAGTAACTACGCTAAAGATTTATATTCCCGACTCAGAATCGAGAAGGATGTAATCGGAAGATATGACGGTTTTGGCGAGCATATTACCGATGGTGTTCAGCTTTATCGGCTGAGTAATAGTAATCTTCGGGTCGATAACGACCGGGAGCGTGAGGGACAGGGAGACAGTGTAGCTCACTCAAGTTCCGTGGAATTCCAGAAAAGTGATTTCTACGAAAAATTCTCCAATCTTGTTGTGACTCAAGATGCCGTTGGTGGTAACAAAATGGCGTTCCTGATCGGGGATCAGATAAGCACAAGGTTCACCCCGCTCACTTTCAACAAAACAAACTTTAAAGGAGTTCGATTTGACCTTTGGTCGACCGGACTGAAATTCACCGGCCTGTTGGCCAGGCCCTGGCCGGGTGTTGTGTCAGAAAAGGACACGGATGAAAAAACTTCTGAAGTTGAATTTCCCGCGGATGAGAGTTCACTTCCCCAAAGCTATTACTCCAGAGGTATTCGGGGGGACCGGGATTTTTCCAGAGTGTCTCCTTATGGTGACTACGAATGGCTATGGGCTTTGCATGCAGAAAACACTATTGCAAACAAGATTGACCTTGGGCTTACATATATAAATCATCATGTTTCCGACGTAAGAAAAGGCGAGAAATGGATAAAGGGCGATATCCCAGTCGGTTGGATGCCGGAGGAAGTTCATTTCGAGTTTTACGACAATACCCCTCTTGATACAATGGATGCCGGCGTTTATGTCCACAGCATGCAGATGTATGTCAATGGGAGAGAAGTCGAGCCGCGAAGTCAGCACGTGAACAGATTTCGCCTTGTAAGAGTGGGAGAAGATAATGGCCATCTCAATATAAAGGCTTTGCCGATAGATCAGCCAAGATCAGGGCAGCTCCCGATCATTGTGGCATTTTCAATAGATCCCAGGTACTGGCAGTTCAAGGGAACCAATGAATCACTTTCCAGTAAAAGGGATATCAAGGAGCTGGCTTTTAAATATTCTGTGGCCGGTAATTACATCGTGTTTGTCTCGACGGACAGACAAATACCACTCTCGATAGCTGGGGATTTCAATACACAGACAGGAGAAATCCATTACAGAAATCCCCAGAAATCCATTAAAGATATTTACGACAGGGATTTGCCGAACAATGCGGAAGCCAACCAGGGATCTTTCGCCGAAAGAGAATTCGCTGCAACCTATTTCGGTGACTACATAGCAAAATCGGCCCATCCGATATCCGTCAGTGACGCAGATTTCAGAAAAGCAAGTTCAAATGGTGGAGCTGGAATTCGTGCCAATCCTAAGCGGTATAATTACAGGACGTATGACTACCGTTATGGAATTGAGGTTTCTTCCCAGACCTTTGGTCTCAATTTTCGAGGGGAACTGGGGGGCACCAAATTCGGGGGAGAAGTTGCATTGAACATAAAACAGGATATGCTCCCGGGGGTTGAGGAAAGCCGCGTAAACACAAGCAAATGGGTGGGGGTTCTGAATGCGGAGCGCTCACTTGGCAAAAACTTCGGCATCGACGGCGATGTATACTATATCGCACCGCAATGGCGAACAAGTCTTGGAGGATTGCAGACGAGCAGGTTTTTCAGCAAGACTCGTTATACAACCTATAACGACGATGACAAAGGTTATCCTGATTACCTAAGGCACCCGCGGCCCTTCACCAGCGGATGGAACAATATCGATGATAACGACGATAACGATGCTTTTGTCGAAAGCGACCGTCGAAGGTATCCCAGTGACTTGCATGCAAATAACGACAAGAACAAGTTCTATGACGATGGAACGCTCAAATGGCAGAGAAATCAGGAGCAACTGGTAAATGGATTCGAACTTCCAACCGCCCTTGGCAAACAGGATCGGTTCAATACCGGCTACGATGATCCTGACGGGGTGATAGCTTCCAAACATGACCGAAACATAAACGGTATTCCGGACTATCTGGAGAATTTCCTTTTGTATAGCAGCGATCCACCTGCCTTTGAACTGGGAAATGACTTGAATAACAACGGAATACCGGATTGGGAAGACGATGATATACTACCGGATTACGGGTATTCGGTTGGGTATGTCATTACATCAGACGGGATCAAGACACAAGGAATAAAGGGATTGCGGCTCAATCTGCGATGGCTTCCCCCCCTGGACCACACCACGATTGACTTTGGGGCCACAATGGAAGGGATAAACGACAGGGATCTAGTATTGGAGACCGTCGGCAAAGATGAGGGAGATGCGGGTACGAGCGACGGAAGATCACTGGTCGGCCATATTACCGCAAAAAGGGAAGTGCTCAGAAGGAGCCAGGGGATACAGTACGAAATCGGAAACGAAATCCGGGCCATGCGGGACGGTATCAGGAATGATGCCGTGAAATTCCTGGGGAGCACTTCCGAGAGTAGTGAGGAATACGATGTTACCTATATGTACTACACCGATCCAATGAAATTCCGGCAGGCGTTGGTTGATAACTTTGCGGCTTCCATTGTGTATAACAATATCCCCAGTTTTGAGTACATATTCCGGCTGAAACTGGGGGTACAGAAGCATTTCAGCCTTGAGAATGACGCTCCCGGCACCGATGGAAAGTTCTATAATGTATATACCCTCTATAACCCTGAGGACTTGAATCCCCAATACCGAGGAGAGTGGGAGGAATACCCGGATCGGCTTGTTGGTGATTTGCATTTAGTCAACCGTTTCAGCTACAGGATAGGCTTTGATTTTGAATTTGAGGACTGGCGGAGGGGATTCAACGCTCTGAATCGCCTGGAAATTGTCCCGCAGTACAAAATCGGATACTCCATGAACAGGGAGTTCAAGGGACCTGGGGCTGAGGATCCCAGGGATCTTGAGACGAATTTGCGGTGGTTCAAAGGAATTGATCCCAACTCGTCTGAAGATTGGGAAACGGAAATCGATGAGTATACATGGGAAAAAATCGATTCCGCCGGTATCGAATGGTACAACTACAGGCTCTTCAACGAGACCTACCTTCTCAATGTTCCTATCGCAAGAATTAACTACCGAATAGCGGAAAATACGAGATTCGAGTTCGGACTTCAGTGGGCCAGGTATTTGGATTTCCTTTCGCCCGAAGAGAATTTCAAAGAAATGGATATGCTGGCCCAAATCGTATCGCAGGCTAACTACAAAGGGCATCAGGTCACGTTTTTTCTGGGCGCGCGACAACGTAATACGTACTGGGATGTAAATGCCTTCAATCCGGCCCTTGGTTTGGGGAATGAGTACGATCGCAAGAATTATCAGTTCTTTGCAAAGATCTATTCTGGAAATTAGTGCGTCGGAGGACCGAATACGTAAGGAGAAAAATATGTTAGGCAAATCACGATCGACAAAAGCTATGGCCGGCGTAATCCTCACAATCTGCGCATTCACGATCGTAGCGCAAGGTGTAGATCCCCAGAGAGTATTGCAGTCTGCTGTACTTCCCGGTATGGGTCAGCTTGGCGATGACCAAACCATAAAGGGCTTGGCGTTTATGGCGGGAGAGGTCACCTGGGTTACTCTGGCGGTATCACAGTTCGCTTCCAGCAATGCATATGCGAGAGAAACCGAGTATCTGAGGATTCAGTATACAATGGCCGAAAAGTATGCGGAAAAACAGCAGTTTGAAAGTCATTGGGATGAAGCGTACCAAAAGTCAAAAAAGGCTAAAACCCTTGGGCTCGCATTTCTGGGGGGAGCGGTTGCATGGTGGGGACTAAATATATTTGACGCAATATTCCTTCCGCCGCGCAGCAGTCATTCGCGTCTCAAAGACGAAATAGAAGAGCATCTGGTGGTTGCATTGGGCAAGGACCACCTGGGTCTTCGATACAATTTCGAATTCTGAACAAGGGTAAGACAACTATGAAAAGAGCCACCGTCCTTTTGTGTGCATTAGTTTTGTTGTCCGGTTGTATGGAGCATACTCCTCTTCTGCCGAACATCGATACACAAGAGTCCTTTGGAGCAATTGTACAAGGCTTGACAGCCACCTACGATAAAGCGAGTGACCGTATTCTCCTTTCCTGGGAGGAACCCGATGACCTTGAAGATATCAGTTTCTATCGGATTTATCGATCAACCAATTCAGTTTATGTGCTCAAAAACGGTCAAGATGTCCTATTGCCAGATACATCCGCGGAGCATTTCATTTCCGAAGAACCCCGGAACCATGTGCCAAGGGATAGAACTTCCTTTACCGATCGCTTAGGTCTGCCGCAAGATATCTATTGGTATGGCATAAGACCGGTTCGAATCGTTGGTGCCGATACTACCGAAGGCCAATTGTCGAACATCGATTCCGTACAGGTAAGTACGGGAGTGCTCTTCAGCATCAATGACGGAGCCGTACACACGGCCACCGATCGAGTTGAGTTGACTGTGATCGACATTGAGAGGTCGATTAAGTCGATTGAGTTCACTCAAAAGTACACTCCCATGCTTGTGAGAGAAGACCAAAGACTCGAGTTTCGGTACGATGATCCCCTTAATCCACCCAGCATTGAAAAAATCAAGGACGCAATTGACCGTGGATTGCTGAGTTCAGGTGGCATGCTGGCCGGAGGGGTGGATCGGGTGAAAGTGCCGGACTTTGATGCTGTCGACCCCGAAAATCCCTCGCGCGGTCCTTTCAGTACCGGGGGGAAGGCCAGATTCACGACCGAATGGATCCTGGAAAAAGGTAACGGGGATAAGACCGTCTGGGCCAGGATTGTATACAATGACGGTACCAGCGAGGTCAAAAAGGACGATATAGGAATTCAGCCGTGGGGAAACAACAATTATATCAGGTTAAGGCTGCGTAACGAAACGACCGGATTGAATCGGACCATGTGGCAGTCGGAGCTTGGGGAGTACTATCTGTATCGTCCATGGATCAATTTTAGTGTCTCGATCTTTGCGGACACTACAATCGAAGAAGATTTTCATTATTGGTTGGCTTTCCCACATAAACACGGCGTATTTCTCTATGATCAAGTGCTGCCGGGCTCAAGGGAATGGCTAGAAACCAAAGCCATACCGGGACGGTTGACGGACGCGGGGCCGGCGCATGATGATGCGCATGAGTATACTTTTATGCTGTCGCCTGATTTACTTGAAGAACGGGGACAGCTCGGATTGTTGAACGAGCTTCGTAATACTTACAATAAACCAAACGAAAACCTCGGGTTTGCATTGAGAGGTAGTGAAAAACTGAACGAAACTGCCGTGCCGGGATCCTATTGGGGGCAGTCACCCAAAAGGTATAGTTTCAGTACAGGAAACTATGAGGAGGTGCAACGCATAATGACCGGCGATCCTCGCCGTCTTCTGGATTCATTGCTGCATCTGGGCCGGAACACACATGAAGGCGGCAACTCCCGTTACCAGACGGGAAGGAAAGAGTTTTACATCTTTGCCGTTTTTCGGGGTAAGTATTTCAAAGACACAAGGGTGGCTGTGCTCTTCGGTGAAACTCTTGACCTCGGGTTCAATTCTACACGGGCGTACATCGACATGACTCCGCCGGCAGTCGAATATCCTGGAAAAACAACGGAGATGCAGTTCTTCAACAACGATGCTACTCTCGGCAAGACGTTTTCGCTTGAGCTGACAAATGCTATCGATAAGGGGTATGCCAACATTGAGCGAATTGAACTTGTTATTGCGAAGAAGCCCGACGAATTCCCATGGGACAAGACAATTACTCCTCTGAACATGACTCCCGAGGAGCTTCTGACTTTCAACAATAGTGGAAGGTTTCCTTTCGAGGTGATCGTGCCCGATGTAGAAATATATGACCTCTCCTGGGACGATATCGACGCGAGTAATTGGTCCTCTGGAGATTACATCATGGGAATAGTGACAGAGGATGAGTACGGCAATTCGGGCTTTGCGCCAATGGAATCTGACCAGGATTTAATGTACACGAATCCATGGAGAGTGACCATACAGACGGGTAGGTAGTCGGAGTTGAATGCGATATGGGGACGACTCTAAATGTAACAAGCCCCCATTATCAAACGTTTTACCTATAACGGTCACTATACTCAGAAAATGCCGGTCCATTCCGGTGGTAGACGTTTTCGAAAGATGATGAATACATGCCGATTTTCGTAAATATACTGGCTTTGGGGGCTTCGGCCCTCTTTCTGCTCATTCCGATTCTGAATCGGAATGTGTTCCATACGATCAATATCGATGAGATAATGGTCCAGGGATACGAGGGGCTCACCAAGGTTCAGACCCTTCAGAAAGACGGACAGTTTGAGCAGTCCCGGACAGAAGCCGAATATCTGGTGCATCAGTTCAAGCAGGACTCTACCCGGTTTCTTGCCGGTGATGTCCACGACTGGTCGGCGTTTCTGGAGTTTGCGCATTCGGGGGATTCGATCCCGGTTTCTCTGATGAGGCGGGAATTCAATCGAAATCTACTCGACTCCCTGGACGCCTGTTCAACCAAAACCGATCTAACACCTACGGTTAAAATGGCTGTCTGTGATGCCGTCAACGGCATGACGGGACGACCCGGGATGTATGCACGTCACAAGGAAACCTTTCCCATTGGAGAGAACGAGGAACTGCAGTCCCGCCTGGACTCGCTTGTGCATGGCGGAGTGGTATTCGATTCGGATACCGGTATGACTGTAAAAGAGGATCTCTCCTCAACGGAGGCGCTGCTACTCCGTCGATTCCATATGCGGCTGCTTGAGACAACCGCATTTTCTTCCTTCCTGAAAAAAGATCCCAGGCGCGGTGGAGACTGGGCCAGCGAGTACACGGTCCAGACAGCTATCTACCTTATCGGCGCGAGCTATGCGACACAGTTCGATGTGGATAAATCGCGACAAATTCTTGACTCTTTAATTGAGATGTACCCGAGAACTATCTATGCCGAACAGATTTTTCTTCAGAACGGGCAGACTCTGTTGGGTGAAGGCAAACGACTGCAGATTGAAGGAAAACAATCGGCGGCCAAGGATCGATTTCAGCAAGCTGTCGAGTACCTGAAGAAAATCGAAAAGAATCGCGAGATCGCAAAGGAGTTCCCCAAGTACAAACTGGTCGATCTCGAGCCGGATACGTACGTTAATATCGATGAGGCCTCACGGGCGAAGAAAAAGATTAAAGGGAAGACAACAATTTACACCCAGGAAGAGGCGAAAAGGGATCTCAGTGGGGAAAACTCGGATGACGCCGGCGGGTATGTACTCGAGGATGCCGTGAAGTTAATCGGTGAGTGCTACATTGAAATGGGAGAAACCGATTCGGCTCGTATGCAGTTTGAGCTTTTGCTTGATTTCTTTCCCGAATCCGAAAACCTTGACGACGCTCAGAAACTGATCGCGGATACGTATGTCAAAGAGGGAGAACTGATTCTTGCCGGGGCTGATTCGTCGGATACCGAGGCTCGCCGGAAGGCGAATGACCTCTTTGCCCGGGCGGCGGCCGCGTACCAGAAGTTCATAAATGTATTTCCGCAAAGTGATCTGGTTTCGGATGCCTTTATCGCGATGGGGGATGCGTATTATCGTATGCAGGCGCCGACAAAAGCCGAAGATGCGTTCAAAGCTGCTTTGGCGCGGGCAAAGGATACCGAAGGGCAGGCTGCCATTCAACTGCAGATCGGCGATTATTACTACGAGCGTAAACGCCTTGATCAAGCCGTGGAATCATATCAGATAATTCTGAACAACTTCTCGAGTACCGAGGTGGCCCCGAAAGCACAGTATCTGCTTGGAGAATGCTTTTACGCAAAGAGTGATACGGCCAGGGCGATCGAGGCGTATCAGATCATTGTCGATCACTATAGGCGAAGTAATTTCTTTGGAGGTTCCGCTTTCAAGATCGGAATGTATCACTTCAACAAAGAAGATTACAACACTGCGCTTGAGAGTTTTTCGTTGGGGTATTCCTATGAGCCCGACGGTCCGGTTGCCGCGAAGACAAAGTATCGAATGGGTTTGGTGTGGAGAAGAATCGCCGACGACACAGAAGAGGCGAAAGAAAAAGAGGCGAAAGAAAAAGAGGCGAATCTCAAGAATGCGATTAAGCATTTTCAGGAGGTCGCCGAGAAATGGTCCGGTAGTAACGATGCGGATATGGCCAACTATCAAATTGTAGAGTGCTATGTTGAGTTGGGCAACGAAAAGGCCGCGCGAGAAGCAAGCAGGAACATTCAGCGTCGTGATATGTTGGTGAAGACGCTCAAGTTGCTGGATGTCGGTGGGGAAAGCTGCGAAGGGGAAGTCAAATACTGGAACGACCAGCTTGCCGCCGCGGTCGAGGATGAGGAACGTGCGACAATTCTCTATGAAAAGGGTAATGCCCTTTCAAGGTGCGAGAATTTTGAAGAAGCGCTCGAGGTGTTCCGGGAATCGTTCGCGCTCAGTACCGACCGTCAGAAGCTGGTGAATGCACGAGTCGGCATGTCGCGGGTGTTCGGGGGCATGGGACGTCATGACGAGGCGCGGGATACGCTCGAGGCGCTGGTAAATAGTGAGGATGTCGGTCCGGAACTCCGGCAGCATCTTCGTATACAGCTCTACGATGCATACCTGAAAAACGGCGAAAAAGGTAAGGCCCGCGAAGGCTTCGAGAAATTCGTGGCGGAGTATCCCGACCATCGTATGTCACCTTATGCAATATACCGGGTCGGGAACATGCTGGCCGAAGACGAAAAGCCCGGTGCGGCAATCGAGCAGTTTGAAACGATCACAACCAGCGCACGATACGCGGAATCCGATATGTACGACAAGGCTGTCCTGGGTATCGGTACGCAGATGATGGCGCTTGGGAAACATCAGGAGGCTGTCGATTATCTTCAGTCATTCCTGTCGGAAAACGACAGTGCCTCAGTGGCTTCTCACATGTATCTCAAAATCGCCGAAGCTTATTCCAATGAGCTGAACAAGAAACAACAGGCTCTGGAGATTTTCTCACGAATAGTTGAGAACTATCCGGACGATGCCGTTTTCTCCTATGCCGCATATCGCCATGGAATACTGCTTCGCGAAATGGGTAAGAGCGATAAAGCAATTGCGGCTTTCGAAAAAATAAAGAAGGACGACAAGGCGATCTACCGCGCGGGGCAGGCTGAAATCGGGAAGCTTCTGGCAAAAACCGATCCTGAAGCGGCCGTGGAGAACTACAAGAGGATTGTTGAAGAGAGTGAAACGGCTAAAGACAGCCTGATTGCCATGATGGGGATCGGCGATGTGTACACGGCAATCAAGATGTGGGATAAGGCCGCCGAGACATTCAAAGGCGCTTATGAGTTTTACGAAGAAGACGGTACCGATACCACACTGCTTGCAGGGGCTATCGTTAAGTGGGTTGATGCTCTGATTAACAGCAAAAAGTACAATAAGGCAATTGAAGTTGCACAGATTATGCAGACACGATTCCCCAAAAATCAGTATACGATCAACACGATGTACTACGAAGCGACCGCATTGTTCTCTTTGAAACGGTATGGACCGGCGCGCAAGAAATTCGACGAGATTATCGAACGTGACGAATCGCCCCAGCTATCGGAGATCGCTCAGTACCAGAAAGCGGATGCGCGGTACTTTGCCGCCTCCGGCATTGAAGATGAAGATGCAAGAAATAACGGGCTCAAAGCCGCGGCTCGGGAATATGCGGCTTATCTGGAGAAATACCCGGATGGGAATTATGCTCCCCGGGCGACCTACATGCAAGCGAATGCGTACTGGACCGTCCAGGATTTTGAAACGGCACGGGTGAAATTCCAGCAGGTAGTATCGAAGTACCCGGATTTTGATGAAATCTGCAGTGCAAAGAATCTGCTGGCATTTTCACTGAACAAGCTGGATAAATGGCAGCAGGCCGTGAAGATTTACAACGAAGTCAGACGAGGCTCTTCGTGTGACGGCAAGACAAAGAAATTCGCCGACGAGCAGGCCGAGTTAATTATCGGGCAGCACTAACCGCCGTAATGCAATTAGTCAAGAAGGAGTTCTGAATGGAAAACTTCATCGTATTTGAGTACATAAACAAGGGCGGGTGGGCCATGTGGCCGCTTGCGGCATTTGCGCTTCTTGCCCTGACTTTCGGGATCGAGCGGTTTATCGTTTTGATGCTGCAGAAGCGTAAACTGAAACCTGATACGTTTCTGGACGAGTTCGATAAGTCGATGAAAAAGAACAACGGTGACCGCGAGAAGGTAATCGCGGAAATGCGGACTTTGTGTGAGAAAAAGGGTGGGGTGTGCGCCGAGATTATGTTGGAGGGACTGAAGAAATTCGATCAGTCCAGATCTTTCAACATGAGTGTATTCGATCTGAAAAAGTGGCTGAGTGATTCAATCGAAGAACGTGCACGAATTGAGTTGCCGCAGTTGGAAGCGCACCTTGGGGTGCTCTCGGTGACTGCAACCGTGGCGCCGCTGCTGGGTTTGCTGGGAACTGTGCTTGGTATGATCAAATCATTTACCGTAATGGCACAGGCCGCGGGCGGTGCGAAGCCGGATGAGCTGGCCGGTGGTATTTCCGAAGCGCTGATCACCACTGCTACCGGAATGACAATCGCTATTCCGGTGCTCCTGATGTACAACTCGATAAAGGGTGCGGTTGAAAACTATGTGCTTCTAATCGAAGAAGCCGGTATTCACCTGGTCGACACCCTGATCGCGCCGGTCGAGCCGGGCGGAAGGGCGGAATAGCCGTGGCGTTGAAAAGCGGGAAAAAGAGCGAAGAAGTCGCTCTCAATCTGTCACCGATGATCGATGTGGTATTTCTTATACTGATCTATTTCATCGTCTCGATGCAGATGGAGCCCTCTTTGGATAACATTATAAAGCTGCCACCGGTGCGGAAAGCATCGGAGCAGGAAGACGCTTTTCTACAGATTTACGTGCTCCCGGCAAAGGTTGAGGCCGGTGGAAACATCGATCCGGACTCTACCGGTCTGGTTGCCTTTTCGGATAAGGCGAAAACGCCGGAAGCGTGTCCGACATGCAACGCCCGGATCAAGAATGAGCAAGGAATCTATATCCCGGGCAGCCTTCTTGACATGTCCGGTGAACCGGTTATGGATCTTCAGAAGATAATGGCCGATGTGTTCGGATCCGGAGGGCGCCCGCCGGCGTTTATCTGTGCCGCTTGCGGTGGTGAGGTGGGGCCTTACCTGAAAATGCGTGAGATCCCAAAGGTCCTCAATACCAAGAAGAAGGAAGTTCTCCAGATGGTTGTGCGAAGGAAGAACTTCGAACGGGAGGAGGCCGGCATGGGTCCGATGTCTCCGGCGGAAGAGAAAGAACTGGAAAAAGAGATACCGCTCATGATAAAAGCTGATGAGCAGGCGTTTTACGGACGTATTCTCCAGGTCGTGAACATGGCTCGGGATACCGCGTCGGACGTCAAGAATTTCGCATTTATAACCGACCCCGCAACATCCGAAGAAGTTCTCTCCAAGACCTCGGGCGAGGGAAAGTGAGCATAGTCGGTGGTTAAGAGCAGAATAAAGGAAAGCTCCGAAGTCGATATCACTCCCATGATCGATATCGTGTTTCAGTTGATTATCTTTTTTATGGTGGTCATGGCGATCGCCGTGGTTTACGGAGTCGCGATAAAATTCCCCTCGGGAAACAGTGACTCCAAGGGAAGGACCAAGAACAAAGAGAAGAATATCATTGTGTATGTCCAGGCGGACTGGATCGATGAAGGACACTATATCCAGCGGGACGGTATCCTGAAGCTCAATGGTAAGGAAATACTGTTGGCCCATACCGAGGATCGCTCTAATTGGGAAGAGGAGCGTGAGCGCGGGTATAAAGAGCTGGAATTCAAGATGTCCCAACTGCTCGAAGAGACGCAATCCAACGGCAAGAAAGTTTACAACGACAGCTTGTTGATTGTGCGGGGCGAAATGAAAACTTATCACGGCAAAGTGATGCGTGTGATCGATCGGGCCAAACGTCTCGACATGGAGAGTTTTTCTCTGGTACCTCCGACGAAATGATGTAGAGATCGAAAAACATTGTGAATAACACACTTGTAGTACCAACTAAACAATTCTACACGGTTTCAGATCACTCCGAAAGGAAGCTTGACTGACAGTTCGATCAGTGTACACAATGTGACCTGTTTGTGTGCGACCTCGAATGGCCTGTGGGTTGGAACTATCGGGGGCGGAATAACACACATTGGCTCACGGGGGTCAAAGAAACAGTTTAATACAGAGACTTCCACTTTGCCGTCGAACAATGTCTACTGCATAGAAAAGGGTCTGGCCGATAAGCTATACGTAGGAACCGATGCGGGCTTGTTTATGTTCTCACAATAGTGTTAGGCGAAAAGTATAGAGAAGGTATCAGGGCGAATGTTTCCGAGAAGAGTCGGCTCATTCGCCTTTTTGCGACATGATTACATTGGGATCTGGGCATGCAACAGACGTGGTCCTCCCCAAAAGGCTGATTATGGTGAGTTTACAAAAAGATGTAACGGACTAAATCAGTTCCTGTACCGGGACACCTCCGTTCTGTCATGCCCGGCGAAATCATCGTTTGCATTGAAGACCTTTTCTCCTGAAAAATGAACGTTGGATTCTGAGGATTCGGAAGAAAACCATGCCTACCGAACATACCACCATTCTCCGTCGCCTCCAGGCACGACGTTCCTTTGTCGTGACCCTCACCGTGGGTATGATGGCCGGGGTTTTGGTTGTGGCGCTGTTTCTCCTGTCTCGGACAAAGGAGAAGACTCCGCCTTCGGTTGAGTTCAATCCGGACAAATGCGTCCGGCTTCTCGATATTTCCCGCGTTTTTCGAATTCGACCGGAACCACCCGAAAACACCAAATTATGGTTTGCCTCGGCTGAAGGGCTTTGGTATCTGAATACCGATACGTATGCGTGGCATCGGTATGGCCTGGATCATGGATTGCCTACCGAGACAATTGTCGATGTAGCCTTTGACGGTGAACGGGTATGGGCGGCGACCTGGGAGGGTGTGTCGGTGCTCGATTCGGGTGCGGGCCGGTTTCTGCCGGTTCGCATACCTTACAGCGGTGAAACGTATCGGGTTTTGTCGATCGAGTATGATCCTCGATCAGGCATATATTTCTACGTGGACAATCGAGGACTCTTTCATGTGCCGCCGGGCGCCACCGATGCCCTGGCGATACGAACACCCGATATTCGAGCCGCCGCGCGAATTACTACCATTCGAGCACGGGACGACAGGATTTTGCTCGGAATCGAAGGTCGGCGTGTGGTCGAGTACTATCCGAGTTCGGGAGAAATGAGAGAAGTTGCGTTCTCACGGGAAGGATACGAGAAGACCTACGTGTGGGATATCGACGTCCTTCACGGACATCTGTGGGTGGCGACCTCGGACGACGGGGTCTGGACGCGTGAGACGGATTCGGACACGTTGAAGCCGGTCGGCGGTTTCCCCGCAAAGGGAGCATATGTTTTCGCCAAGGAAGAGGACGGATTCTGGTGTGGAACACCATTCGGGCTCTGGAGGTATCATACCAAGGAAGACGTGTGGATTCAACTGGTTCACCCCGAGGAGAATGAGCCTACGGAGTTTCAGGTGTTTACGCTGGCAAACCGGGACGATGAGATCTGGTATGGAAGCATGGATCTTGGTACCGGGTACTTGCGGAAAGAACGAATTCAGTGGCGGGATATGCGAGCCGGTTTATCGAACGAAAATATCGCGGCACTGGCGGCGACCGACAGTCTGATGTTTGTCGCTTACGGGTACGCGGGCGACTATATCGATCGATTCGATGCCGCGGAGGTGCAGTATCAGCGAAACATTAACTATGTGAACGGAATTCCGGATCCTCATATTCAATCGCTATATCTCCATAATGATACACTTTATTATGGCGGTTACTCGAGTTTCGGGTTCATAGACGCCCGGAATCATATATACAAATACTACGGCCGGGATTCGAAAATCCCGTATTCGGATGTCGCGGCAATTACTCATTCGAGTAAAGGGGGGATGTTTCTGGCCGGACTGTTTGGAGTGATTCGATATTTTCCGGCACGGGATTCGTTCTATTCGTATCCGGCCGCCGAAGGCAGTCGTGCCACCTGTTTGTTGGAAATGGGTGATACTCTGGTATACGGGACTCTGGGCCAGGGGGTGAAACTGCTGGATCTGAACACAATGGAAGTATGCACCACCTACTGCTCCTTTGCGCGACGAGTCGTGGGGCTGGCCGAGGCCGAAAGCCCGGATGAACTCTATGTGGGCACCGAATCGCATGGCCTTTATCGTCTTCGACCCGGTGACGGGCATCTCACTGAGGTGCCTGTCCCCAAGGCATTGCTGAGCGCAAAACTTTCCGAATTCGGGCATGGTTTTCTGAGTATGCGACGGTTCGACGGGCACGTGTGGCTGGCCTCGGAGAAATCGGGGTGCCTGGTGTATGGCGAGGAATCGGGAAAATGGGCGAGATTATCGTATTTGAACGGACTCGTCTCGAACGAGGTACTCTCGATTCAGGAGAGTACGTCATACGTATGGATCGGCAGTCGGGGAGGCGTTAACCGCTACGACAGGGACTACATTCTGGATATTGTGACGAAATTGGGGGAGGAATGATGATTCATAAAACGAAAACATGCATTTCGGCAATAGGTCTGGTGCTTTTGACGGCTGTGATTTGTTCTATTCACGCCGATCTGGAAAAAGGGCTCGCGGCATTGAAAGCCGGAGACTTGCCGAAAGCGGTTTCGCTGCTTCAGGAGGCGGCTGAGGAAAGCCCCAAATCTTTTCGCGCGCATCATGGGCTGGGAAACGCGTATTACCTGACCGCTGAATACGAAAAGGCGAAAGAGCATTTCGAAACGGCCCATGGGCTGAAACCCGAAGATGTTTCGATTCGGGCAAATCTGGCAACGGTATATACCGCTCTGGGAGATTACCCGGAGGCCCTGGAACTGTATCAGGGATTGCTTCGCGATGCTCCAAACAATCATGAAATTCACAACAATCTGGGTGTCGTATACGAGGCGATGGGCCGGTTCGAACAAGCTCTCAAGGAGTACAAAACAGCGTCCGAGCTTCGTCCGGCCGAAATCGCTTACCACTTGTCCATTGGTCGACTGCTGGAGTTTATGGACAAGTCGGAAGAGGCCTCGGAGCGATATCGGCGAGCGATGAAGCTCAATCCCAGGGCGGATGATGTGTATATATCACTGGGCCGGGTGCACAAAGATCGCGCGGAATTCAGTGATGCACGAACCAATTTTCTGAAAGCCCTCAAGCTCAACGGGAATTCCTGGATGGCGCACGGAGAACTTGGTCGGCTTGATGAAATCGAGGGTAATCTCGATCGTGCGGCATATCGCTACTCCCAGGCATTGCGAATAAACAGTTCGGCACACGACTATCTCAAGGGCTTGGCCGGCGTTTTCGTGAAAAAGGGTGATTGGGAAAACGCCATCAATCATTACCGTCAACTTGTCGCGATAGATCCATCGTCGGCCGAAGCGCATGGAGAACTCGGAATAGCGCTACACAAAAGCGGCAGTGAATATGAAGCGGTGGCCGAGCTGAAGAAAGCACTGGACTTTCGCCCCGACCACGTGCGATACCTCAATGCCCTTGGGGCTGCGTATATCGCACTCGAAAAGTTCGAAATGGCTTCGAGCTGCTTTGAGGATGTACTCAAGAGTGATCCGGACAATACAAGTGCCCGTCTGCAGATAGGAATAATGGCCTACGAGCAGCGGGAATACAGCAAGGCCGAAAAGTACCTCCGGGGTGTTCTGGCAATGGAGAAAGCGAATGCGGACGCCCGGTACTATGTCGGTATGGTTGAGATTCGAAAAGACCGCCCGGAAAGGGCTCGCCCGCATTTCGAAGAACTGGTTTCGCGGTTTTCAAAAAGCGCTCGGGCATACTATGGACTGGGCATGTGCAGTCTCAAAGAGGGTGATATTCAGGAAGCTCTCAGGCAGTTTACCAAAGCAATTGAATACGATAAGAACCATCTTGGCAGTCACTGGGAACTTGCCAAACTGTATGAGAGTACGGGATATGATGAGTTGGCATACAAAGAATTCAAACAGATTCTTATTATAGACCCGGAGCATCCTCTGAAGGAAATGATCAAAGACAAGCTCGAAGCATACATCGAGGAAGGCGTCGATGATCCCGACTGGCGTAATTTCTAACTAATGCCTGTCCGGAAACTCCCTGAAACGGACATTGAGTCCCGATAGCATATCGGGGAAATGCCCGTTT
>CAYFVL010000089.1:0-19733 GCA_964346405.1 uncultured Fibrobacterota bacterium | reverse complement strand
CACTTCGACACCGCTCAGTGCAGCGCAATACGGCGCTCCGCTCGGGACATCGCCTTGGCTCCGCTCACTTCGACACCGCTCAGTGCAGCGCGGTACGGCGGTTCTCGACCGCGAAACGTGGGCCAAGAGTACCATTCAGGAGAACCTATAAGGGAGATTTGCCATGAAACGCTATTGTGAGAACACCGGCAGCGGCGGAATATCGGCACGCCTGTCATTGATGTTGTTCGCCGTAACAGTGGTATTCACTGCCGCGGCGGCATACGAAATCCCCGAATCAATTCGCCAAATCCGCATGGGAACCGTAAACGTCAAAACCGACCCCGGCGCCGTCGTTCGCGTATCACAGCTCCGACATGAATTCTGGTTTGGAACCTGTATCAGCAATTTTGCGGGTATTGAGGATTCACTTCAGAGCGAATCCCGCCGAATCTACAATGATACGCTCGCTCGATATTTCAATACGGCTGTGCATGAAAATGCCCTCAAATGGGAACAGCTCACCGATCGTTGGGGCAGTCCGTGGACTCCGAACTACACCATTGCCGATACGATCCTGAACTGGTGTGAGGCAAACGATATGAAAATGAGGGGTCACTGTATGTTCTGGGCAAACAAGGGCTACGTACCAGACTGGGCCAAAGCCTTGAGCGACGATTCTCTCCGCCTTGCCGTAAAGGAGCATATCTTCGATATGTTGCCGCGATATCGCGGACGAATAGACGAGTGGGACTTCAATAACGAAATGCTGCATCATGACTATTTCCGCAGTCGGCTTGGCGACGACATTATAGACAGCATGCTTATATGGTCCAAACAGGCAAATCCGGATGCGATTCTTTACCTGAACGACTACAGCATTCTGGCCGGTGGCAAGGACGACAATTATGTGAAGCAGGTGCGTGGATTTCTGGAACGGGGGCTACCTGTGGGCGGAATCGGATGCCAGGGTCACTTCGGAAGCGGGGTAGGAGATACCGCGAAGCTTCGAAAAGAACTTGATTCTCTGGGACAATTTGGTATTCCGATAAAGATAACCGAAATGGACATTTCGACCGACGATGAAGAAAAGCAGGCTCAGGAGTTCTCCAAAATTCTCCCCCTTGCTTTCAGCCACGAAGCCGTAAACGGCGTTTTGCTGTGGGGATTCTGGGAGGATAAGATGTGGCGGAGCAAAGGGGCGCTCTGGCTTGAGGATTGGACACCGGTTTCTTCGGCAGCCGTTTGGAAAGATTTCATTTATAGCAAGTGGTGGACGGAAGTGATCGATACCGCGGATGAAAACGGTGATTGTGCGATTCCCGCATTTTTTGGAAGACACCGGATTGAAGTTGAGGGAGCCACCGGCGAAGACATTACGCTTGCAAAAGCGGATGGAGAAGTTACCGTCGAAATCAAAGCCACCAATGTTTCATCAGGAAGGCATAAACCCAGATCGGGGCCGTCGATACGCCGGATGGCCGACCGGATAATCATTTACGGTGTTTCGACGAACCTGGAGCAATTTTCAAGCGTTCGAATGTATTCGCCCGACGGACGAAGTGTTTCGCTCCCGGTGAAATCACGTACCGGCAAGCCGGAATCGGGCATTTGTATTGGTAATGGTGTCGAGCGCCTGTCCCCGGGAATGTATTTTCTGAAAATTCCCGGTGCTGAGCCGATTTCGATTCTTCTGAATTGATCTGAACCCACGCCAAAAAGTGGTTGGTTTTGAAGCCATGACACCCCTTGCGACGCCCCGGCGAAGGCCGGAGCGTCCATTTTTTTTGCCGGCCCACCAAAGACCCCCGTTGCCTGAGCGCCGTAGCTTATATTGTTTCCTGTACCCGACTTCGACAATCGACTCACGCATTCCGCGTAAGGTGTTGCGCGGCAAACCAGGGTAATCAGTTACAGGGAGAATTCCAGATGGGAAATGTTCTACCGAAGGCAGCTTCATTTATCTCGTTTCTGTTTTTAGCACTTGGGGCTTTCCCGGCGGTCTCGGAAGGCGATCCCTCTCTGCTTTTCGTTTACGATACGCTCGACGAGAAATCAGATTTTTATATAACCCACCTTCGTGAGCAACTGCGGGAGAGCGGTTTTGCATTCGAGGAAGCGGCCGTGAAGAACGAAACGACTGTCGACGTTGGCCAATACGACACCATTGTTGTGTACAGCCGAGTCATGGCTTTCAACATGAGTTCACCTGTCCGGGCCTGGTTGAAATCCGTGAAGACCTTTGAACATGCACGGGTCTACATTTTCGTGACCGCCGCCCGGTGGTTTGAGCAGAAGCACAAAGAAGAACTGCTCAAAATCGTATCCCGCAAGAATCCCGAGGAAGTAGATGCGGTTACTTCGGCAACAGAAAGAATGACCGATCGGCAAAAAATCGACGGGATAAAGGAATTCGTCAAGATGTTCAGTGAATGATTTTTTTCGGCAAAGGAAGCCCGGCATCTGCTTTCAATTTTTTTTCCCGAGCCTGGACGCATAACGCAAAAGGGTATCCGCTTCGATCGCATTTTTCTAAGTCAAGATCGTGCAACAGCTTACGCAGACTGCGGTGAGTCGATTGCGAAACCCGGGTTAGCCTTATCCATACCCCCGTGCTTTCCGACAATGCATCGACAATGCCTGAAATCAGCGGCGGCGTCCTGCTCCAATGTGCTTCTGAATAGTATGGCGCCCACTCGCTGTTTGTATCGTGAAAAAATAGACCCCATGGGACATGCCACTCAGCGGTATACGACACCATCCTTTATGAATCCCATCCAGCCGGACAAGACGTCGCCCCCGACAGTCGTCGACAGAGACGCTCTGCATAGGCTCATCTGAAATTATAAATACGCTGTTGTGCACAGGCAAGTATCTCAGGCGAACCGCATTCAGACCATTGTACGATGCGGGACCGCTTCGTTGGGGCATGGTCTGCGAGCACTCGGCGTCATTTTTGATAAGAACGCGAGAGGTCCAGGGACTAAGCTCTATCGGACCGCATACTTCGACATCGTCGAGATCCCGATACCGGTGATTGCCCAACTGCACGACTTTCGTATCATCCGAGGCATTGTAAAAAAGTTTTATTTTCTGATGCGGATCGCGGAAATCGACCGCAACCGGTAATACCGACACATTGTCTAGTTGAAAGGATCCATCTTCACTGCTAATCTGGAAATCGAGTCGCGCCGGATCGACATCGTCGTTTGCCTGAAAGGTGAAGCGATAGTCCATACGGTTTGTGAAAAACGGGACTGCTCGGTAGAGGATCCCGCTATACGGATTGTAATTGCGCTTAGGCGTCACGGTCACGTTTCCCAACTTTTCCGAAACAATGCTGAATGAAATTTGATACCAAAGATCCCTGGTGAAGCCGTTCTGAAGACTACCGATCGAGAAACCAATGCTGTTGTCGGAGGTTATCTCAAACCGCAGCGCGCCGCCGTCGAGACCCGAAGAAACGATATGCGTCATTGCCTTGTCGCCGTTCGACCATGAGCCCCAACCGCTCAAGTCATTATCGAATGACCCATTCGTAACCATTTCAGTACCGGTTGTATCGGTGGTTTCGAAAAGGTTCCATCCCAGGAAGCGGCTGCCCGAGTTGCTTTCGCCCACAAGGCTTTTCCATGCGTCAAAAGAGAGTTCCCGATGCACGTGTTTTCCGCCGACTTTACTGGATTGCGCTACCACCGTGTTGTATGGATTGACGTAACGGTTGTCTTTCCACTGTCCCGGATTGTAGTTGTCAACGGAATTGTTTGTTTTTTTCTTCACGCAGTAGACGGTATCCGAAAGCCCTATGAACGTGTTGCCGGCTATTTCATTGCCCACATTGCTGTAATCCGAAGTATTCTCGGGGAAAAGCAGGCCTGTCTCACCGAATTCGTAGACGACATTGCCTTTCAGGGTATTTTTTCTCGTCCCCTGGTTGCAGAGAATACCCAATGTACCGGAGTTGAGAACAATGTTATTCTCGATAGTCATTCCATGGACCTTATTGTCGAGGTATATTCCAACGGCTATGTTATGGTGATTTGGTTTGCCCATGAAGCCCCCGAGGGTATTGACGATCACATTATCCCTGACTATACCGTCTTTGGTTCGATCACCCCAGCAGTAAAACCCGCCACCGTCGGTAAGTGTCAGTAAGCTGTTCCGAATGTAGTTCTTTTCGACTACATTGCGCTCACCATCGGTTCTTATGCCACAATATCCCGAACTGTCGATGGTATTGTGATGAACGTGATTGTCGGCTCCGTTTGCCGATGAAATACCGATATTATTATTTAGTGGAAAGGTACCGACCTGTCCGAATCCCGGTCTGAGACCGGTTCTTTTCAATTGGTTATTTGAGATTGTGGTGTTTGTGATACTATGACAGTAAATTCCGGAGCCGTAAACGTCCATGAATTGATTTTCCTGTATGCGCGAGTTGCCGAGTGTGTGGCAACTGAAGCCGTGCTTCCCGATATTATAAAAACCGCAGCCGCGAACCGTTACATTACTGGATGTACCGTTAACGTTTACGGCGGTTTCGGCCTGGTACTTGAAATCGATGTTTTCTATTATTATATGCGAGACATTATCGCGAAAGTTTATTCCAATATCATACACCGAAGCACGAACGTCGCGGTCGACTGGATTGTTCGCTGAATAGAGAAACAGCTTCCGGGTTCCCCGATCATAGTACCACTCGTTCGGCGCATCGAGGAAGGCCCGGTGACCATCCAGGTAATATCCCCATTGCGCATTGGGCTCATAATACAGATCTCCGTTCCAGTTCACGGCATTGCCGGAGGAGGAGGTAATCGTTCGAGCTTCATAGGTGTAGTTGCTGGACCGTATCCGTATGTTTGCGTCTTTGAAATAATCTGTCGCGGCACTTAAATGATCGGGGTCGGTCAGGGATGTTCTGGTGACCGCGGACAAAGAATAGAACCCCTCGTTGGGCTCTCGAGCCAAAATCGCACTTTTATCACCAAGGTGTACCGCTTTGACGGTCGACGCAACCGAGGCCTCAAAAACGCCGCCGTTTCCCTGTGAAAACGACATCGAATCAACGGCTCCGGAAATGATCGGATTGCCGCCCTGACCGTATGCGCCATAATAAATCGGCGCCGCGGATGTGCCTGACGACTTTGCTTCTATTTGACCGACAAACACTTCTCCTCTCCGAAACAGAACCGAATCCCCGGGAGAAAGGGTTTTCCCATCGAGTCCATCGATTGTTTTAAGCGGGGTCTGGGCGGATAATCCGTCATTGTTGTTGTCCCCGTCGGATGCAATGTAATACGCTGCCTGCGCCTGCAGGGAAAATATCGCCAGTGCAATCAGAAAAGCACAGATTGAATTCGGAATCGTCATCTTCATTTCAAAATTCTCCTGAGTGTCTCGATCCGACCGGTTCTTTGGTCTAACAAATCTCTAATCCCGACTTCGACAATCGACTCAAGTCATTCTGCGCAAGCTGCTGCACGATCTTGCGCTCAATCAATGCTCGCTCTCGACTATCGAAGTCGGGTAAAAATCGTCAAAAATAACTCCAAAAGGCCCCTGTTGTTATCGATATGCGGAAAAAAACCGACATCGAGCAAACGGCCCCAACCATGGACACTAATAAGGTAATCTCGGGAGGGCCCTGAAAGCGGAAGGAAAAGCAGAAATTGTACTAGAATTAGAACGCGAATTGGTGGGGGAGGGGAGAGAAATCCAGAGTATGCGTCCCCGTCAGTGTCATTTGTCTCTCAAAATGTGCAATAGCGACTCAATATCATTGCGAATCTTCGGGAGTGATTCAGTTACCGTCAACCATAGGATTTCGTAGTCTACCCCAAAATAGAAGTGTATGCACTTGTCCCGCATGCGCGCCATGTCACGCCATGGAACACCGGGCTTCAGAGAACGCACGTCTTCGGGGATTTGCTTTGCGGCTTCGCCGATAATCTCAAGGCTTCGGATCACCGCTTTGCTGGTGCGGCTGTCAGTTGTGAACTCATCAAAGCCCATTGCCGCGATGTAGCTTGCTACATCATCGACATTTTGGAGTATATCCGATACATACAGGCTGACATCCCGCTTCATATTTCGATCGCCTCACTCAGTATTTGCTCTCGAAGTTCGGAGCGAATGCTGCGTCGAGGCACGATGTCCACCTCCATGCCGATGCGATCGATCAGGTAGTTCTCCGCGGCGGCAAGATCCAGGAGGCTCACGTTCGCACTCAGGTCGGCAAGGATATCTACGTCGCTGTCGCCCGTGGCTTCTCCGCGTGCAACCGAGCCGAATACCGCAAAGTTTGTCAAGCCGAATCGCGTACGGAGTTCTTCCTGATTCTCCCGCAGGACGCTCCGAATTTCCTTAAGACTTTTCATCTTCTCGCCTCTCACCAAAATCCCAATACCCGAAACGTGTATTGCCCTCTTCGCCCCCAAGGCGAAAAACAAACCCACACCTCAAAAAAGCCGGACGGAAGGTCGATTAGTTTGACCGCCGATCACCTTCCGCCCCGCAGAAAGGCGTGCTCGTATGAACACACCAATGCATTCCGATATGCCGTATCTTATGCCGGTCCTGGAGCTTAACCCAAGTTTCGCAACCAACTCACGGCATTCTGCGTAAGCTGTTGCACGATCTTTGTAAGATCATTGACTATTATGCCATTTTGATCGAGATCCTCCGAGCAAAGATACCCGGTAAGATTACGTACACGATCGCCGATAAAGCTAAAATCGCTCGGGCCGGGCATGAAATCAAGTGTGATCTGGGCCAGACCATAAATCTGGTCACCCCGGCTACAATTATGCGATTGTTTTGCGAGTTGAAATCCAGTGTCTGTTCTACAACAACGCCTGTGCCAAGACCGGGCGGCCGCCCATTTCTCCCGATAGGGTTGCCATAAAGTAAGTCATTGGTTTTTGGTCCCGAGGCACTATTCGTCGTAAGTTCTTATCCGCTTGCGACTTGCGTAGGCCCGACCCGGTGGGCAGCCCGACAATACCCAAATGGATGTGTCGACTGCGTACACCCTTATGCGGCTTGTAAAACGTGATAAGGAACTCTCAGAGAGCAGGAATTATCAAGCGATCAAACTTCTCAAATATCCGCCTGATTTTCTCACAGAACAGCCTCTGATAATCTCCTCGCTGTGAAGCCCTGGGTACTGCTATTGCTTTTTCGAGCAAAAAGAGTGCTTTCGGGTTCCGAAACCCAGAAAGATGAGACTTGAATCCGAAATCGCTGAAATCCCGGGAAAGCTCCGAAAAATTGTCGTTCCAGCATAGCCAGTATATGTATCTTGATTGCTGTAAGTCAAAAAATCAAAGCACCTATCAGTTTAGAGCTTTTCCTGACTTCTCACCTGGGGCTGCCGATTTGTCCCATCTCATCTGACTTCGCCGTCCCTCAGCGCATTTTCCCTGATTTTCAGAATCCCTCGGGTGGTAAGCGCCGCCTTGTGGTCGGAATGGATATAGTAACCCGCTGCCGGAGTTTCCGGTACATTGCTGAAGGCCGCGCCGTTGAGCAAATAATACGACGCATCATGCATTTGGGGCGTCCTATGCGTGTGGATTCTCAAGTCCGACGAAATGGGACGGATACCTGTCGATATGGAACCGCTCTGCAGGTCAATGATCATTGGTGTTTTTGATACAATACGAACAAATGCCTGCTCCGTTAAAGCACCATCGCGCACTGCCGTATTTCCGTTTAGGTAGTAGCGTGCGTCGGTATCGATGGGTATCGTAACTAGTTCGTTTGTCGTCTCATGTTTAACCGTAATGGATACCTCGTCAAAAGCTTCGATAATACCTTCGCATATCTCACCCTCCTGCGTTGCCGCTATAAACATCTTGTAAAGAGAGCTGTTCTGAACGATGAAAAATGTTCCCCTGAGGCCTTCTTGTATGCGGTGATCGTAAATGCCATTGTAAACTGCCGCCGGCTGACACGTCATTCCCCCAAAAATGGACCGAAGCTCTCCCATACCTCCGGTATGCGCTTCGTGGATGATGGAGTCATTTGTGATACGGTTCAATACGGTTGTATATACAATGTCATTCTCTTCATCTACCCGCACACTCTTTATCTCCGCCTCAAATGCCGTGGGCGTTCGTGTTTCATCAGGGATCAAATGAAAATCGGTGATTCGCGGAGAGGTGGACACCGAGATAACCTGAGGATTAGGTAAGCGGACACGTACCTGGCGCTCCGGGGTAAGAGCATCCTCTTTTGAAACCGTATCGCCCTTGAAGCGACAAATCAGATCCGGACCCGAATGAAAGGTCGTATCGATGGCGCGGCGTCGCAACAGATAGCTGTCGGGTTTATCCGGATTGGGAACCGTGTCCCATGCGTAGGGAGCAATGTTGCCATAAGTGATCTCAAATCGTACACTGTCGGAACCGACTGACTTGATTCTGCCGAAGAATTCCACAGGGTTATCGGTTGAACCTGCCCATAATTTGGGGGTCTGGCGGTTCTCGCGATAGAGTATACATCTGCCGGGCTCATTCATCGCTTCATATGATACGAGCCTGCCATCAAGTATGTAAACCGTTTGACCCGTTTTCTCACGAAGGGTAACGTTGCCATTTTCTTCCAGTCGACTAACCGGATACGTATATGAAGGTTTCAGGCCGGCGTCGTACGCACGGGATTCCGCATCAAGAAGTCTGGCACTCAAGCCATCTATAATCCGGGCCCGACACAAGGCGCTTGCAAAGCCGTCCGCAAAAAAAAACAAAATGGTTGCCGTGAACAGCAAACGAAACATGATCACTCCTCGAGCAGAAATGTTATCCGGCCGCAAAGACATTATCTATGACGTTCGTTCCCAGTGAGCCTCTCTGCGTGGAGGCCGAGTGAATTCGAACGATGTATTCGATTCCAGGTACACCAAATACCGTTTCCCATGTTTGCAATTGTCTGCATAGTGGATGATCTGCTTGATCATTGCCCCTGCGGTTTCGCCGGGATTACGAGTTTACTTGCCTTCTCAGACGACTGCGGTGTCAGAACAATACCCGGTGCTGACTGTTTTCTCACCTGATCCGTTGATATGCGGCGACCATTAACCAGATGATACCGTCCATCGTCGAACCTCTGCTCTCGATTTACAGAACAGGAAACTTCATCAGTCACGTGAATGCCTGTTTCGGTCTCCAGTCTGCCTAAGGGGCCGTCCGTTCGAAAGGGCGTTGCCGGAAAACCGTCGGCATTGAACAGATTACCCGCATCCAGCCCCACGTCCCAGCAGTACCGTACCGCCGCCGGCTGAGAAACATTCTCGTGAGAGACAATAATCTCATCACCGTCTATGACTGCATCTCCCCACTCCACCGTGCCGTTTTGGTCAAAAATCTCAAATCCCTGCAGCGGGACACTCCCGACGGCTACCAAGCCTGCGCCAACATTGAAAAACCGTAATCGCACATTCCGGCCTTGAATTGAATGATTTTTGTACAAAGGGCCACAAAAGACTCCAGGTCTCTCGTACACCATATCAAACGCCGCATTTGCCAGGCGTTTGCCCGCAATATCTTTCCAACCCGGATGTTCCTTGCCCTCCAGGTCCGATGTGTTGACAAAGACGACATTGTTCATGATATTAACCGGCGCCTGATACGCTTCCCGCATCAGCGGTCCTCTTAGAAGGGTAGTCGTATCTATCACCGGCCTCGGAATTCGTAGTGCTTCAGGTTGACCATCAAAGGAAATGCCGCCGCCGGTCGGTAGTTGCACCGATATGAAAGGAAAATCCTGGCCCCATGCCCTTCTCCAGCAATGAATCATACGGGTCAACATAGCCAGATAATTATTGGCCCATCGCTGATCTCCTTCACCCTGCCACCACAGAACTCCTGCAATGCGAAAGCCAAGATGAGGCGCTATGTGGCGATCGTACAGTCCAAACCAGCCGTCGTTTCCATTCTCGATAGCTTGTCGGTAATCCCAAACAGCAACCACATCATCATCCGCCATCATGCACTCCTCAGGTCCGCTCCAGGCGTGTATTTTGGTACCGCCGTCCGAGGAGATAATCAAGCCGACTGCGACATCCAGAGAGTCAATGAGTTCGCGCCCGAAAAAGTAGGCGACTGCAACCATCTCCGCGACATTTGCTGAGTTCACACCATTCCACGAATGACGTTTGCCATATTTCTGTGGTGCCGTTTTCAGCCAGCGAAGTCTGGGGATATCCGACTCCGGTGGATCAATTTTGTGACGATCCAGAGTCCATTCCATATTCGACTGGCCTGAAAGCAACCACACCTCACCAACCAGAATATCTTTAAAGACCAACGAATCAACTCCGTCATCAATACGCAACTCAAAAGGTCCACCGTAATCCATTTCATCGAGCACTACGCGCCACTTGCCGTTTTCGTCTGCATAAGTTGTCTTTTTCCGGTCCGCGATACGCACTGTTATTTTTCGGTTAATCGGTGCGTCACCAAAGATCGGAAGAGGTTCATTTGCCTGCAAGACCATGGAATCTCCAATGGCATCAGGCGTCCAAAGGATCGGTTCCCCTCCCATGATACACTCGACCATGATGAAAACGATCAGTACTGCAAGCGGACATCCAAAAGTATTCCTAAATTCATTCATAGCAACTCCTTATCGTAGTTTTCGTCTCCGACATCGAATGGATTATGCGATAAAACATCCGCCGTCACGCATCAAGACTCCGCATTTTTTGCGCCGGTCCATCTCGATTTGGTACACCGGGATCCACGGTGCTCGTTGCCGATATCTTCCTGTCTGCTTCTATAGTTTTCTACTCAGCCTAGTGTGGCGACCGACAATTGCCAAGAATTAATACGGGCGATTGTCGGACACCAAACTAGAATATAGGCTAATTGGTATGTCGATCGGATATATTGTATTTTTTAATTTCTATAAGGAAAGAAAGTAAGTAACCGAGTTTTCAGTGAGGAGGTTCGGAGAAAATGGATCCGCGGAAGAAGAGCAAATCCGGGCCGGAGAGAAAAACCCTCATCGATGTCACCGAAGAGAAATTGCGAAAAGAGTGTAGCCAGTCTTCGAGCCCATTTTTGTCTCCCCTGTCAAACATTGCTCAACGCTGGGGTATCAGCATTCCGGTCGTGCGTCAAGCGGCTGTTCGCTTGCGCCGTGAAGGAATTCTCCAATACAAACGGGGAAGCCGTATACGCATTACCAGTATTCCAATCGCGGAGGTGTTATGTGAAACAGTCCGTTCGGCTGAGAGGATCGAGGCGGCACTCAGGCAGCAATTGGCAGGCGGCGGCATTGGGCCATACTACGAGTTTCCAAAAATTGCAGTTCTCGCGGAGCTGTACAAGGTTTCCAGTGGAACAATCATAACAGTGTTCCGAATGCTCTCACAAAATGGCCTCGTTCATAAGAGGGGGCGTAAGTGGTATGCGGGACCAAACCCCGTCGAAAACAACAAACGCTATCAGAAACTGCAGCCTCCCGTAATACTCATAATCCAGGAGTCGGATGAAACCTGGTCGCGGTTTGAGCACACACCGCTTCTGAGGCGCTTTTTTGATGCCTTCAATGAGAGTGTAGTCCGCTATGGAATCCGCCTTATATCAATTTCGGCAGATGCTCACGATACCATCCAGGAATCGACCCGTTATGTGAATCAACGGATCAGGCAATTGGGCAAACGATTTCTCGGCACTCTGGCGGTATGGAATCCGGACAATAACAAAAGCCTTCAGCAGCTCGCGAATGGAAGCCTACTTCTGCGTAAGCCTTTTGCCTGGGTTCAGTTCCATAACACAAATCCTCCTTCCGGACTGCAAAGCCCCTTATTTGCCCGATGCTATCCTTCTGAGGAACGTATGGCTGAGATGGCGATTCGATTCCTTCATGAGTATGGACACCGTAATGTAGCTTTTGCATTAACGACTTCCGACACTTCATCCTGGCAGTATGTCCGCTGTTCTTGTGTCGGAAAGGAGGCGGAAAAACGGGGTACTGAATTTCACATGCTATATGCACCGGTGCAGGAACGTGCGGCAATAAAGGAAACATGCGGAGGTGACCTCAATTACCGGAGAACCCTGTCATATTATCCAGTGCTCGAATCCCTCTCGGCCTATCCCGAAACGACCGCTCTTATCGCGCCACATGATTATACAGCATTTCACCTGTATCGACTCTTTCGTTTAGCGGGGATTTCCATTCCTCGGGATTTGTCTTTGATTTCTTTTGACAATTCCCTTCGTATCCAACCTTTCGGCATCACCTCGGTTGACCAGGGCTATCGGTCTCTGGGGACTCTCACCTTCAATTTCATTTCAGAATACCAACCGATAACTCGGGATAATTTTGGCCATATTTCCGGCCAACCTTTGGTTGTTGATCGAGGTTCGGTTGACCAACCGACAAAGAAGGCTGCTCCCTCTGTAGAACAAAACCACCTGAGGAGAATCCAAGAGCAGATAAACCGGATGGGAACAAGGTAGAACTTTTAACCTGCCGCGGGGGAATCACAGGATTTGTCGGATATCGGGTCCATTCTCCGGATTTCCTGGTTTGTCAGTCCGCTTTGAGAATGTTCCAGTTCTTGATATCTTCTTTGACCAGCATGTGGGGGGCCTCCCATGCGCTGTACATCTCAGCTAGCCCAAGTTTCGCAATCAACTCACGGCATTCTGCGCAAGCTGTTGCTCGCTCTCGACTGCGAAACTTGGGCTAGCGTTTCACGCTGTCGTGGCTACCCCGGTAGCAATGGTCCTCAACAAGGTCCTGGTATATCCGCTGAGCGGTCAGTCGCTTGAGGTAGCCCTGATAGACTTCGGTAAGGTGCGGACGCAACTGCGCACTATTGGTGGAGGGAAGCTTCGGCTGCGACTCCGGCCGCTCCATTGGCTGGATAGGCCCGCTATGAATATCAAGCTCGGTGGGCACTTCCGGCGGAATTTGGGTTTGGGCTCGGTACGCAACTTCCTGCACGGTCAACACAATCATAGCCACATGATTCGAACCCCCACTCACAAATACTTGTACTTTGCCGAAGACGGAGCTGAACAGGTTTTTGACATGACGGGCGATCGCCGTGACGGTATCGGGGCTCCGTTGAAGTGACTCCGGTGCTGAATGGGTGACCTTAGACATTTCCCTGAAAATCGTACGCAGAAGGGTTGACCGCCACCCGGATTTCGGTTTACTATTGTATAGCCGGTAGACCAAGGCGAATTGGGGACGGAACTGCATTCGTGCATCAGACTTTTATGTATATTTTCAGCTCCGTCCCGTTTGCCGACAAATGTGCCGACCTTATTCTACGCGAATACGTCTTGTGATACTTCCTTCCGGGCTGCTGATTCGAGTGATATAGAGACCGTTTCCACCGATTTTGCATTCAGCCCGAGGGCCATGGCCGGCAAAACGTCCCAGGGGAAAGTAAATGTTGATGATTTGGCCGGGTATCGGATCGCGCATAGTTGTGGACAGTAGCGATTGGTGTCGGGCAGACTCACTATAGTCTTAAATAGTAGGGATGCGGTCTGCGACATACGTTCATGAAGGCGAACAGTTGAGTTGTGTTGGGTGTCATGAAGATAAGTGGATGGCAACGCCGGTAGTTTCGCCCATCGCTGCCGGCCGAGCACCGTCAAAACTCGAACCGGAGCCCAACAATTTCCGCCCGATTCAGTTCGCCTCCCTCATTCAGCCCATACTCGATTCCAAATGCGCTCCGTGTCATGCTCAGAAAGACAATACACCCGATTTCAGCAATGACTTCGACACCGCTCACTTCGACACCGCAGTGCAGCGCAATGCAATGCAATGCAACGCTCCGCTCGGGGCGTCGCCTCGGCATTTCGGCTTCAACAAAGAAAGAAACGCGAAGTCCCAGAATATGACCGTTGTTTACCGTAAATTTACAAAACTGTCGTGCATGGCTCCAGAACCACCGAGAAAAGCCAAACAGCGGTATGGCCCGCCAATGGGACGAAAGTTCCTTCCGGGACATACCTCTTTTCGGTGCGAAATAACGAATTGAAAATTATTATGAGAGCGAATCTGTTCCATTGAGTATGAACAGATCGCTATGAGCGGTTGATCGGAAGTGGGTGGGGAGGATAACCGTTTTTTCACCTTCGCGGGAAGCACAATGCCGAACCCTTCAAAGTGCATGTTTATTGATACCAACGGGCATCCTTTTACTTCCTTTGAAAAAAAACAGGGTATCCGGTGAGAAACTTGGGTTGCATACGACATAGCTCTTCGGTACACTCTCCGCATGTCAGAATATATTTTTGCATAGGTTTTCACATGTTCGAGCAGATTCCGAAAACGATGTGGGCCTCGCCTTTTTGGGGTTGAGTTTAAGCATAGCATCGACGGGGCTTCAGATGTCGGGAGGAATACGTGCCGGTGTAGGAGCATCTCTCGCATATGATTACGGCATGGAACTTCATACCGTCGATTCGAAAAACATGAATTGGGGGTTTTACAAGGCCGGATGGGCACTCGAGGCCGCCAATAGTCTGATAGCCGTTATCATATTCTTCACCGCCTTAGATTATGTGTCATCGGTCAACGAGGGCGGGTCCGAGCTTGACGCACCGGAATCACTCGCCGTCTTGAGTCTTGTGAGCCTAAGCCTTGGTATTGCTTCCGATGCAATGTTTATAACCTCGGTGGCAAATTCCGTAAAATACACAAAAAAGGCACAGCACCGGGAATCGGTTGAAAAACTGGAGTTTGAACTCCAGCCGGCTTTTACAGCAAAGGGTGATTTGGGAGCGCGCCTGGTTTGTCGGTTTTAGCCGAAGCCGGCGGTAAAATTGCGTGAAGCCTGGGATACCGGGTTTTTTAATTTATGAATGTTTCGACACCGATTTTGGCCGGAAAGTCCCAACCTTCCAACAGGCCCAAGTATTAGTGAATGGCCTCGTTTGGAAAACGGGGCATTATTTTCTGGTTCCGCCGGGCCTAAACCCTGGAATAATGCTACCGACGCGAAGCGGTATCCATTCCCTACGCTCTGCCCGAAACTCAAACACACCCTTTGCCGTCGCAAGAGAGGACTCGGGCCTTTGGCTGTAATGCAAGGCGCTGATTTTCTTGGAATGATTCGATAAGGAGCCATTTTTTTTAACTCATTAATCCAGGAGGACCTCATGACAAACCCGGTTAGTTGGTTCGAAATACCCGCAAAAGACTTACTGCGCGCAAAAAAGTTTTATGAAAAAACATTCGCTTTCGAGCTTTCGCTTCAGGAAATGGGACCAATTAAAATGGCCTGGTTTCCCGCTGATGAAAAGGCGGCCGGCGCCACGGGGTCGCTTGTCGAATCTCAAGGGTATACCCCGTGCAGCGACGGCGTTCTGATCTATTTCAATGTTGACAACATAGAAACGCTTTTGGAAAAAGTGGAACAAAGCGGAGGCAAAACGCTTATACCCAAACAGCCTATTGGGCCATACGGTTTTTTCGCCCATTTCGAAGATTCGGAAGGGAATCGGGTCGGACTGCACGCTAAGAAATGAGGTATTTATCTCTATAAAGGTTCGGCTCTGTACGGATTGGAAGAAGAACTATTTGCGCGTGAGTATGATCCCGCTTGCTGACCGTTGGACTTTTGATACGTCTTTTAGGCTCACTCTTTTCATCAGGAGTGAGTGCTAAAACTGAGATTGGTCGTGCCATGGCAAGAGGATATATCGTGCCACGGTTTTTTTCTACCACTTATCGGACAGACACTAGCCCGCGATTACGGTGTCAGCGAGATATACGTAGGAAAGGCGCTCAAGAATAGCGGTCTTCCAGCGTCGAGCGTAACGGTTTGCTCCAGAAGCGGCGACATTCACCCTCCGTGTACCCGGGCGAATCTGGAAACAAGTCGGTTCTGTCTTCAGCGCGATTACATTGACATATAATAGGCACACGTCCCGCCGGAGAATACTGAACGGTGCGATAAAATCCTGGAAGCCTACAGTGCATTCAAATCGGAGAAACTGATACGATTTGTCGGGCTGTCATGTAAGAAACTGGAATGGGGATCAATCCCGTTTAGTAATACCGCGCTACTGATGTGATGCACACAATCAAAAATGACATCTAATAATCCTTTTTGGCCAACATCCGGCCGCATTCCTGAATATTTTATACTGAGTGGCAGCGGCCGGGGGAGACGTATACAAGTTTTGTGTACTCGTCCGAGATCGCCGGTCCTTCGAAATCTTGTTTGTGGGAGGTTCTAATTGGGAATCATTGAGAACTACAGATTCGTCATTGTTCCGATTCTGGTTCTGGTCACAGCGGGAGTTGGGGGCGATCCCACTTATTCAACCGCACTTTCAGACTCTTTGAAGACATCGACGGCGTTCGAATTTGACTGGCTTGTCGATGATTGGCTCGAATCGGATGATTACGTGTATGGGACAAAAAACCATGAGCGGCTTGCGGACACTATCATCACCCTGTTTTCCGCCGGCATTCCAACCGATCTCAACCAGGCCCATGCCTCTCTCAAAGCCTCGTCCGGGACCAGTGAGGAGTGGCGGGACCTGTATATCGAGCTATGCGCGTACAGACGGAAAGCACGTATGGCGCCGTATCACGATTTTCTGAAAAAGATTGTTTTCGCGCAAAAAAGCATAGACCGGCGTCAACAGTTCGTCAGCTACAAGTCGAATTACGAGCCTTCGGAGTTGTCCCTCCTTACCGTAACCCCGAATATGGTTTGTAATCGGGAAACCCTGTACGATACCGATGGCGCTGAACGCGATCCGTGTGTCTCGTATGATGGCGGAAAGATACTTTTTGCAGCCGGAAGGACCTATCATCTCCATGAGCTTGATCTTTCCGACGGCAGCGTTCGGCAGATTACTTTTGATCATAGCGAGAGTTTCCGTTGTCGGGATCTCAACGGCATCTATCTGCCCAATGGCAATATTCTTTTTTCTTCGGACCGTTCCCGGGTCAAAGTGCCGTGCAACGGTGGCGAGACAATGAATCTGTATATCTGTAACAGTGACGGCGAATACATTCGCAGAATCGGTTATGATCAGGCAAGCGATTTTTTTCTCACGATGCTTCCCGATGGTCGTGCACTATACACCCGATGGGGATACAACGACCGCGAACGCTGGAACACCTTCGATCTGTTTACCACTAACCCCGACGGAACCGGACAACTCGGCTATTATGGGACCAGAACCTGTTTCCCTCAACTGATCGCATGCGGTCGTCCGATTCCCGGCACGAATCCAACGAAAGTCGTCATAGTATGCGCCGGGAAGGAATCGAACAGAATTGAGGGGCCGATGGCCGTTGTCGGCAGTCACCTTGAGGATCGCGGAGACCCCACCGACAGTTACGAGTTCGTGGGGGTAAAAGAAGATCCGGACGTGTGGTGCGGTGTCAATATCGACAAAAGCGATATGGAGCCGTATTTCTCCTATCCTTTTGAAAACAAGAATGCAAGCTATCAGCCTAAGGGCGCCATAATGTACAGCTATCCATATCCGCTGGATGAAAATACATACATTGTCAGTGTTCGGCACACGTTTAAAAACCATGCCGTCTGCCTTGTATTCCGCAACGGCGCCAGGGAACTGTTGGCGCGCCATCCAGAGGCTCATAGCCTTCAGGCCCAATCCATTGTTCCCTGGGAGAAACTGTGGGGCAATTCCAAACCGACGGCAATTCCACCTACGGCGGATTACACAAAAGAAACGGCCGAAGTGTACATTCAGGATGTCTATGTGGGTGAGGGCCTCGAGGGTGTCGAGCGTGGAACGGCCAGGAGGCTCAGAGTCGCGGCTCTTGATTTTCGTACCTCCAACGGTCCCAAGATCAATATGGGTTTCGGGAATGGGGGGTCCACCAATGAGAATTCCCCCTCTTTGAGAGGGGGAAGCTGGGATGTGAAGCAGATTATTGGTGAGACGGAAATAAAGGAAGACGGATCCGTGGCGTTTCTAGCGCCGGCAAACACGCCGCTGTTCTTTCAGGTTCTCGATGAAAAGGGGTATCTCATTCAGTCGATGCGCGAATGGGCGACCTTTATGCCTGGTGAACAGGCTTCATGTGTTGGATGCCATGAGACACGAATCGAAATTCCACCAACGAAAAGCCCCATGGCGACCGTTCCGGTTCCTCTTGATGAATTCTACGGGCCTGCTCGCGGTTTTGGATTTGTCGAAGAGGTGCAACCGGTGCTTGATAAGCATTGTATCAAATGCCATAACGGAACACCCCATGAGGGAAAAGAATTAAAGGACTTCCGGGGCGATCGGTATTACGACATAAGTGGCGCGGACTGGAGCAAGTCCTACATGGCATTGATCGACTATGATAGTAGTTGCGGAAGAAGCTCTGGTACCTGCACACATTTTCCGGTATGGGAAGGGTCGCTGCTGACCTACTTCGGTTTCGACGATCCAACCCCAGTGCCTCCTCCGTACGCCATAGGGTCGGGAAACAGCAAACTGATTACCATGCTGGAAGAAAATCATGGTGATGTCGAGCTGTCTCGGGAAGACCTGAGCAAGATCACCTGCTGGATTGATTTTGCGATACCGCATTTTGCGAAATATGTGAAAGACGGCGATCATCAATCGGTGGCGGAGTGGATAGGGCAGGAACAGAAAAACATCGATGCATTTATTGAGGCAGGTCAGGTATCCGTCTCTCACGGCCGTCACGAGAGAACCTCCGGTATAACAGATCAAAAAGGTGAGGTGGCCGGATCATTGCGTGCCGTATTGCGCTCATCACGACTTGAGTTCACCGTTCCCGAAGACATGACGAAGGTCGACATCGCTTTGGTCGACGTGCACGGGAGGATAGTAGCGCAATTGATCAAGGGCCGATATCCCGCGGGTGATCACAGTGTAGCGATTGCGGGGGATATCATACCGGAACGGCGGTTCTCCGCGGGGTTCTACTTGTGGGTCGTGCGCTTGGGTAAGATGAAGAAAGCTATACCATTTGTTCATTTTGTGCCCTGACCCCCCGACAATCGAATCACGGCATATTTACGATGAATTCGGATACATCCGCGACAGGCTATCTGTCTTCCGGGTTCGGTTTCGGATAAATCCCGACGAAGGTATCCTCTATGTTCAGCCCTATCTTTGCAAGGGCATCCCCTCTGAGATTAACTACGATCAGCTCCCTTTCTTCGCCTTCGGCCACGCGCTGATCGGCAAGGGTGAATGATGACGTATCGCGGTAAACCGGATCGGAATCGTTGCTAAACAGACCGTAGTCGACATCGGCGATACGTCTCTGCGGACGGGCCTCTGCACGGACGCGGTTTGCCTCTGAATGAAAAGCAGGAAGAATCGGGCGATCGATTCCCGCAACGGGGCGCAATTTCCACTCATGAGTGAACTGCATGGCACGTTTGCAGCGGTTTCCGAATCCGTCTCTCACGGGATCCGCCACTACCAGATCCGGGCGACCGGGACGCGCAGTTCCCCGGGATCCGGTAAGAATATCATGAACGTGCGTTTCCATCCACTCCGGCGAGCGGGGGACTGTGAGAAGAAAAATGAGTCGTTTCGGGGTCGGAGGATCGTAGTACGCAAATCGAAATACCGGCACTGTCCATGGTCACCGGTTCGCCATCGCCGGCAATGAGCTGGTAATATGATGCCCCTGTTTTCCAACAAGGGGCATTCTCTCCACTAACCCAAGTTTCGCAACCAACTCACGGTCCCGCCTGGCGGGACTCAAGGTATCTCCCCGGATACCCCTGCGCTTTTTCTAAATCAATCTCGCACAAC
>CAYFVL010000088.1:0-19774 GCA_964346405.1 uncultured Fibrobacterota bacterium | reverse complement strand
CGCCGGTTTGCTTCATCAATCCGAGCGAAAACAGGACTTTTCGGACGGACACTATGCTATGCGTCCGGTACCTTCCGCAATGGAGCGGTCCCTCGGCTTGGCGATAAACGAAGGCGCCGATCGTCAGGACATGAAACTTCCCTTTGAGCAGGATTCTCTGCTCAAAGCCGTCGTCGGGGAAAACCGCAAATTGCCGTGTCTATTTTTGGGGCAAACGATGAGAAAAAACGTCCGGTGACGGCGAAAGAGCGTATACTGAATAGTGGGATCGGGCAGATGCCGGGATCGTGCTGTTATATGTAAGTGCCCATACGAGCGCTGTGCCGAGGTCGGTCTGGGAGCCCGGAGAGTTCCGAAAGATCTTTCTCGAACCGGGGGAGTCCCAGATCGCGGAATTTGCTCCTGGGCGGGATGCGATCTCGTTCTATGATGAAAAGTTGGGAAGTATGCGTATGGAATCGGGAACGTATCGTATCGCCGCGGGGGCCTCGTTGAGAGATTTTCGTATGCATGCGGACATTTCCATTTCCGACTGATCAGAGCGGCCGAAATACCGGCGAACCAATCTGCTCGATTGAGAGATCACATCGCCCGCTGCCGCTGAAAGTGTGAGGAACGACATGAAAAAACGAATCGCTGAACTGAATAAATGGGGAATTTTTCCGCGGGAAACGGTTCTCGTAGCCGGACCTTGCAGCGCCGAATCGCCCGAGCAGGTACTGAGTACGGCAGTCGCGTTGAAAGACTCCCGAGTCGATCTTTTCCGTGCCGGCGTCTGGAAACCTCGCACTCATCCGGGCAGCTTTGAAGGAGCCGGGATACCGGCCCTTACGTGGGTTAAGAAAGCTGGGCGTGCAGCCGGTCTACCCGTAACGGTTGAGGTCGCGGAGCCCTTGCATGTCGAGGCGGCCCTTAAAGCCGAAATCGACGTGCTCTGGATTGGAGCACGCACCACCGTGAATCCGTTTTCAGTGCAGGCGATTGCCGATGTTCTTCGGGGTACCGATACTCGCATCATGGTAAAAAACCCCGTCAGTCCCGACATCGAGCTTTGGATTGGCGCCATTGAACGGCTTCAGGGAGTGGGATTGACCAGAATTATAGCCGTGCACCGCGGCTTCACAACTTCACGCGAAACGGTTTTCCGTAATGCCCCAAACTGGCGGTTACCTATCGAGCTGAAAACGAGAATCCCGGGGATACCGCTTGTTTGCGATCCCAGCCACATTTGCGGAAAAAAGAGCCTCATACAATCGGTGGCCCAGCAGGCGGTTGATCTTCTGTTCGACGGACTCATGATCGAGGTGCATCTGGATCCCACACATGCTCTCAGTGATTCGAAGCAACAGATCACTCCGGACCAGTTGCGGATGCTCCTGAAAACATTGCGATATACCCGGCCCATGCCTGAAGCTATCGAGCGGGATGAGGCAATCAAGCAGCTTCGCAAGAAAATCGATACGGTCGATGGCCAACTGGTGGATCTTCTTGCGGAACGGATGGAGGCGGTTCGGAAAATCGGAGAACTCAAACTCGAGCAAGGCATTTCTACTTACCAGCCGATGCGATGGCGGGAGATCATGGAGAGTCGGGCTCGCCGTGCCCGTGAAAAAGGCCTTTCGGAAGAATTTCTGCTTCGCGTGTACCAACACATACACGAAGAGGCGCTTCGGCAACAGGAAATGCTCCAGGCGGGAAAGAAGGTCACAACCAACACTTCGCGCTGAGCCACGTCGAAGCCTGATAATGCCCATCGTTCCGCACTGCGGGAGTCCACCGTTCGTGCTGAGCCCCGTCGAAGCACACCCGCACTACATCCCAGGAATACTCCGGAATAATTTTTGCTGATTTAATTCAATCACCCGAATCGTAAGGTAACCTGCTTTATGCTACCCCTTTTGGCATTGATACCCATCGTACTGGTGGGTGTTCTGATGGTTGGATTTGTTTGGCCCTCGAGTAGAGCTATGCCTCTTGGCTGGATTACGGCCGGTTTTATAGCCGCTATATGGTGGGACATGCCGATCGTGTGGCTTACCGCTGCATCGATTGCCGGAATCATCAACGCGATTGATATCTTGTTTATCGTATTTGGCGCTTTATTGATTCTTCGGATGATGCGGCAGAGCGGCGCGATGAACGGGATTACCGCTTCGATGAGGGCGGTTTCCGCCGACCGTCGGGTGCAAATGATAATGATTGCATGGCTCATGGGGAGCTTTCTGGAGGGGGCGGCCGGATTCGGCACTCCCGCGGCCGTTGCTGCGCCGTTGCTTGTGGGAATGGGCTTTCCACCTCTGATCGCCGCCGCGGTCACTCTCTTGGCGGATAGTGCCTCGGTGACGTTCGGTGCGGTCGGCGTACCGATCTGGGGAGGATTCGAGGCCGTGGCCGAACTTCGGAACTGGCCGCTGATGCTTGGGGGCTCTTCGGTTTCTTTCAGCGAATTCCTCGGGAGAATATCGGCACTGTCCGGAATTCTGCACTTGCTGGTCGGAACGCTTGTTCCTCTGTCCATGGTGATTCTAATGAGTCTTTTTGTCACCGGCAAGGCAAAGAGTGGTCTGTCCGCATGGCGGATCGCTCTATTCGGTGGATTGTGTTTTACACTGCCCGAAGCCCTTATAGCGGTTTTCATCGGTCCGGAGCTGCCGTCGCTGGTTGGAGCCCTGGTGGGTCTGGCGATTTTCATTCCGGTGGTCGGAAAGGGATGGCTGGTACCGAAAACAACATGGGATTTCCCAGCTCATGAAGAGTGGCCGAGTGATTGGGAGGGCGATATTTCGGCGAGGGATACCCGGGAGGAATCCGGACCGAAATTCGGGACTCTGAAATCCTGGTCTCCGTATCTTGTAATTGCGGCGCTTCTTCTGATCAGTCGTCTTCCCGCACTGGGAGTCGCCCCGGCTCTGAAAGTATGGAAAATCGGTTGGGTGGGTATTCTGGGAACCTCGTTGGGCAAAGAGATCACTCCGCTGTATAATCCCGGAATTGTACCGTTCCTGGTTGTTGCGCTCCTGATCCCGGTCTTCTTTGGAATGTCGAAACAGGATACCATAAAAGCGGTTACCCATACTTTCAAGACTATTCGTCCGGCCGCCGTCGCGTTGGTCTTCACGCTGGCGATGGTCTACATCATGATGAACTCGGGTGAAGCGGCGGGACGCGATTCAATGTTGATCGTTCTTGCCGATGCCGCGGCCGGTTTGACCGGACGTGCCTGGGTGCTGTTTGCCCCGTTGGTGGGAGCGCTGGGAACCTTCATTTCCGGCAGTAACACGGTATCCAATATCATGTTCGGTCCTTTCCAATTCGGAACCGCCACCAGAACAGGGCTACCGCATTCCCTTATCCTGGCTCTTCAGGCAGTCGGGGGTGCGGCGGGAAACATGATCTGTGTACATAACGTGGTTGCCGCTTTGACCACTGTCGGATTGGTTGGGAAAGAGGGTATCGTTATCAGAAAGAATCTCCCGATATGCATCGGGTACAGCATTCTAGCCGGCATCGTGGGGTTATTTTTCCTGGCAGTGCCATTTCTGTCGGTATTCTAGCCCAAGTTTCGCGATTTGGTTGCGAAACTTGGGCTAGTGTTCCGTCCGATGAGAAACCTTATGGGATCATTTTCCTGCTCGCCCGTAAGTGGGTGAGACGGACCAAGGAGGACGAGGATGTCAATGAAAACAAAAACACTTGTTAAGCAGCACTATCCCCTTTTTATCTTTTTCGGCTTGATGTTACTCGAAGGGGTTTTCCCTCTGCGGAAACGAACCCGTCGGCGACTGCAGCGGTATCCGGTCAATGCTTTATTGATCGCAGTCACTAACCTCGGAGGGAGAATCGAGGAGCGTTTGGCGCAGAGCATTTCTCCCCACCTGATTGCCTGGACCTCGGGCATCCGCCGGCAGATACAAATACCTGCGTTTTTGTCTCCGATACTGAAGCTTCTGATAATGGATCTGGCATATTATTACTGGCATCGGTTGAATCACAGAGTGAGTTATTTCAAACGATTTCATGCCGTGCATCATATCGATCCGGATCTCGATATTACCACCGCTTCCCGGTTTCATATTGTGGAGATGCTGAATTCAGCCCTGTTTCGCACTATCCAACTTACCCTGGCAAACCCTTCGAAAAAGCTGAGATCATTGTTCGATGCGGTTTTCCGAATATCGGTTATGTTTCACCACAGCAACCTGCGCCTTCCCCGACAATTGGAGCGCATTCTCAATTTTTTCATAGTGACACCACGCATGCACGGAATTCATCACTCAGTCAACCCAAAAGAAATGGATACCAACTACTCTTCCATACTCACAATATGGGACCGTCTTTTCGGAACCCTGAATCTCGATGTGCCCCAGAGAAAAGTGCGAATAGGACTTATCTGTTTTACCAAAGAAAAGTACAACTCACCAAGAAACGTCTTCCTGATTCCGTTCCGGTCGAAGCGCGGGGATTGCCGAAAGGGATGGTAGGATCAGGAAGGGGACCCAGGGCGCCTGGAGCGGCGTCGCCGCAACCAAAACATCACCCGCTGGAGTGAAATCTCATCGCTCGTGTTCGTGCTCATTCCTCCATCAGCGGGACTGTGCTCGTATTTGTAATCGGATTCGACGGCCCCGCAACAGCTTACGCAGAATGCCGTGAGTCGATTGCGAAACCTGGGTTAGCTGCGTATTCCCCCCGCCATCGTATCGATATCTAATGAGCCCGGAGGTGTCGGGGTTGGGGGTGTCGACGAAAGAATGCGGCTGTAGCCGTTGCACCGAGCAGGGCGCCCAGGGTATCGAAAATCAGGTCGATCATCGTATCAAATTTCCCCACCACCAGGTTTTCTTCGGGAAACATCAGATCACGAATCCATTCGTATACTTCCCACAATGCCCCAGCGGCAAGTCCCAGTCCGGCAAGAGACAGCACCAGCAAAACAACATGAGTCTGTGCGCCGATAAGCACGGTTCTATAGAGGTATGCACCAAGAAAAATGGTCAGCGCAAAAGCCGTAAACGCATGCATGGCCTCGTCATACCACAAAAAGGTGGACCACAGATTCATCACATTGGCGGTTACGTACGCGCCAAGTGCCACAACCATGAGAGTCCATCCTATCTTTTTGGGTTGAGAAATCATCAGTTTGCATCTCCTCACGGTCCTTACCATTACTTCATCTGTAAGTATCACATACCGTGCCGGCCGTGGCTCTGTCAACGAAGAAAGCCGTGAGTTGGTTGCGAAACCTGGGTTAAATTCAATGAATGCGGCCAATCGGGTAATGGGTATCAGATACGCCTAATCCCTTCACCCCCGTTTTCAGCCTCTTTTGCTTGCATCGTCGGAGGATTACTGATCAGCCCCCGGGTGCGCCTGAAAAAAAAGGAAGAAAACACTAAAGGTTTTTCTGAACCTGCCGATATTCTTACTGCGGTAGGGTGCGCCGACAAAAAAAATGAGTGCACCAGGTCACCGGGTGGAGAGGGGAAGCTCTGCCGCGGATGACACGGAAGTCATAATACAAAACCACAAGGGAGGTCGGTATGGCTATCAGCCTGACGAGTGCCACTTCGTCCATGTCGCGGTCGTTCGCGGTCGCGCAGAAAGAAATCTCAACATCATTGGCCCGACTTGGATCGCAGAGCCGTTTCCAGACCGCGTCCCAGGATGCGACGTCGTACAAGATGCAGGGCGATCTGAAGGTCACACGAGCGGTGCACGAAGCCGCGAAAGGTGAAATCTCTCGCGGGATGTCCTTCGTCGATACCGCCGATGCATGGGTGAGTCAGGCGATGGACCAGCTCTCCGAACTCAAAGCGGAAGCTTCCGTCGATCCGACGAGCGAAAAGTTCACGCAGTTGCAGGCCGCGGCTCAGGATACTCTAAAGCAGCAATTCAATGGCAAAGCCCTGAATGCCGCGACTACGCATGATACCGTGAATTTCGCGGGAACCGGCACACTCGCCCTCGCCAGTTCAGCAGTGGCTACGACTCTTGCCGACGAAACGGAAATCGACGCGGCTATCAGCGCACTCGAAACCTTTGCCGGCAATGTCGGGGGGTTCAAGGCGCGTCTTGGGGCCGCCGACGATTTCAGCTCGGCAATGATCGAAAGCTCACGAACCGCCGAGAAATCGTTAACCAAGATCGATGAGGCCGCGGAAATGGCAAACTTCACGGAAAATGACATTCGGCAACAAGCCGCGTTGTCAATGATGTCTCAGGCCAACATGTCCCGTCGTGCGGTCACTATGCTCTATCGGTAATACCTGTCGCACTATATACAGAGGGGTGTCTGTTTCGATCAGTGGAACAGGCGCCCCTTCTGTATGTATAGGTGGAAGGTAAGAGATCGATGGCGCCCCGAACCCCGCCCCCCAAAACAAAAACTAAAGGTTTCGCAAATTCTGCCGATAAATTATTAGGGGAAGATCCAAAGCCTTCGAAGCCGGCGGCATACTTGGGGAAGCGTGTCGCTGGATCTGAATGGAGGCACACAAGGGAGGTGGCGCAATGGCCGCCTATGAATTGCCGAGAACTATTGCGTCTCTGGGTTCCATCCTGACGCGAGCGCGGCACGACTTCGCGTCCGCGCTCGTTCGTCTGGGAACCGGTAATCGTTTCCAGCATGCGTCCGAAGAACCGGAGTCGTATGTTCTGTCCGGAAATTTGCGAAACGACCGTAAAAAGCATGAACATGCTCTGGCCCAGTTGTCGAGGGGAGAGGCTTTCATCGAAATCGCCGATGCCTGGGTTGGGGCGGTACTTGACACGTTGAGCCAACTCAATGCCGAGGTGTCGTCGTCGGCCTCACCGGATAGAGAGTCGGAGTTGCGATCGGCTGTCGGAAATGTCCTCTCGCAGACCCACAATAATCGTGGCTTAAATACCTCCACGACTCACGACACCCTCAGCTTGCCTTCAGGCAATGTGCTCTCCCTTACATTTACCATTGCGGATTTGGTCGATACGGCCGCACTTGGGAGTACGACTGAAATCCGAACCCAGATGGACCACGCGCAGAGTTTCGCTGAAAAGCTCCAGGCCTACAAGGCACGAATCGATTCTCAAACGGAATACTCCCGCGCAATGATAACCGGATTTCGTACCGCCGGAAACCGCGTGACCGACATCGATGAGGCAGCGGAGCTTGCCGCTTATGCGGATGCCGAGATTCGAATGCACGCGGCCAAAGCAATGATTTCGCAGGCATCACTGTCCTCCCAGGCAATAATGCTTCTTTTTCGTTAACTCAGATTTGAATCCAAACAAATCGCTAAAGTTTTTCGTTTTTTCGCCGACATAGTTAAGGGGAAGCTGCAAAGACAGGTCGGTTGTTTCGGAAGGGGAAGCCGGAACAGCGACAAGGATGTCGGACGTACACAAGGGAGGTGTCTATGATCGGCGCAAACAATGTGCTGACCACAATGCGTGTCGCAACGTTTTACAATGCGACCAAAAATGCGATGGCCACATCGCTTTCCCGAATCGCTTCGGGAAAAAATATCAGTCGGCCGCAAGACGATGTATCCTATTTCATGCGCCTGCAGAACGTGCGGCAGAATCGTCGGGGATACGAGCGGATCAAAAGCGAATTGGACAATGTTTCCGCAATGATGGGGCTGGCGGAACGCTCCGGAATGCTTATCGTCGACAACGTAAAGGAGATGAAACGGCTGGCCGTGGAGTATTGGGGCAGTGAAGACCCGACCGCGAAGGAAGCGGTGAAGAGTCGGTTCGATGCGCTGAAAGATACTACCGCCGATATCATCAATTCTTCAAATTTTTTCGACGGCAAAAAACTGATGAAGGAAGGTGATATAACGTCGGTTATTCTGAGCCCCTCGGACATGAGCAACAGGCTTACCATATCTTTTGATGCGGGAGATATCGTTGATCCCGCGCAGTTCGATGTCACCGGAGTGAGCCTGGGGAGCGCGGATGAGGCTACAGTCAATGCCGCACTTGACGAGCAGTACGATAAAGCGATGTCCTATCTTTCAAAAGTGAGCACCAATGTTCATCGGATAGACGCACAGACGGCCGTTGCGCAATCGGTAATAGATAACAGCGCCGCATATGAATCAACGATCAACGACGTCGATGATGCCAAGGAGTTGAGCAAGGTAACCGAGTTTGACATACGCCAACAAGCGGCACTGTCGATGCTCGCGCAGGCAAACAACTCGCGATTCGGAATTCTCAAACTACTTGGCTAATCACGGCGACATGACTCGATACAAAACTAAAAACGGTCGTCAGTCGGCGTACACTCGCGCATCGTCGGTGTTTGTTACGAACTGATAAATCCGCTCCGCCAATTTCTCCGGCGACAGCCCGAGATCGCTGTTCAGTTGATCCATTGAGCCGTGTGGGATGAATTCGTCGGGATACCCGATGTTGTGAATTCTCGGATATCGTCCATGGGCATGAAGTGTTTCGGAAACCCCCGAGCCGAAGCCGCCTGCTATCGCATTGTGCTCAACAGTGACTATGTGACTGTATTCCGAAGCCAGTTGCAGATAGAAGTCTTCGTTGAGTGGTTTTGCAAATCGGGCACTGAAAAGAGTCGGAGTGACTTTGTAAGACTCTTTCAGGATCGCAAGAGCCGCTTCGGAATCCCCAACCGCATGTCCCAGTGCCACGATTGCGATATCAGATCCCTCAACCAGCGTTTGAGGAGCGTTGTTATCGAGCACCTTCATTGGTGATTCAAACGTAACATCGGATGCCGTCCCCCGGGGATAACGGATAATTATCGGACCACCTTCGGACTGGGAAGCGGTGAAGAGCATGTCGCGAAGTTCCGATCCGTCTTTGGGCGCCATGATAACCGCGTTTGGGATCGAGCGCATGAATGAAATGTCGAACGCGCCATGATGAGTCGGACCGTCCTGTCCCACAATTCCCGCGCGATCTATGCAGAGCACAACATTGAGATTATCCAATGCGACATCGTGAACAATCTGATCGTAGCAGCGCTGGGTAAATGTGGAGTAGAGCGCAATAAAAGGTTTGATTCCCTGCCGTGCCAATCCCGATGCGAACGTGACGGCATGCTCTTCGGCAATGCCGACATCGAAGAAACGATCGGGAAATGCATCACGGAAACCAGACAGGCCGGTGCCGTCGGGCATTGCCGCGGTAATTGCCACGACTTTCTTCTGGTTCCTGCCGATCTCCATGAGCGTTCTTCCGAAAACTTCACTATAGCTGGGTGCGGGACCTTTCGTTGTGTTTCCGGTGGAGCGCTCGAATTTTCCGATACCGTGGTACTTCGTCGCGTCATTCTCCGCAAAACTGTACCCTTTTCCCTTGCGGGTCACCACATGAACCAGCACCGGTTCGCATGTCGATTTTTTCACGAACCGAAAGACTTCGAGCATCTCGTTGATGTTGTGGCCGTCCACCGGTCCGAAATACCGAAGTCCCATATCCTCAAACAGCTTGCCGGGGATAACCATGTGCTTGACCGCGTCGTCGAGATTGCCGACCAGGCTTCGAAGGCGTTTGCCGACATCGATCTGCCCGAGCTTTTCCCATATTTCAGTACGGAGTCTATTGAAACGCTTGTCCGTGATTACCCGCGTAAGATACCGTGAAAGGGCTCCTACGTTCCTCGCGATAGACATCTTGTTATCGTTGAGTACCACGACCATTCCGGTGTTCTGCATGCCCAGGTTGTTCAGCCCTTCCAGAGCAAGTCCCCCCGAAAGCGATCCATCGCCGATAACAGCCACTACCGAATGGTCCTGTCCCTGAAGATCCCGGGCGATTGCCATTCCGAGCGCCGCGGATATAGAGGTGGATGCGTGACCGACAGATAGCGTATCGTATTCACTTTCCGAGCTGCGGGGAAAGCCGCTCAATCCACCGTACTGACGAATAGTAGAGAATTTGTCTCGTCGTCCGGTGAGGATCTTATGAGCATATGCCTGATGACCGACATCCCAGACCAGCTTGTCGATTGGCGTGTTATATACGTAGTGAAGGGCAAGAGTGAGTTCCACTGCTCCAAGGCTCGAGGCGAGGTGCCCACCGTGCTTACTTACCACATCAATTAGTAATTCCCTGATTTCCCCGGCTATCTCGGGCAGTCGCTCTGAAGGAAGCTCCCGAAGATCGTCGGGGCTTTGTATCGTCTGAAGTAAGCTCAACTTCGTTCTCCCAGTCTGTTGCGCGCGTCTCTGAACGCGTCCTTGCCCCATAGTACGGGGGGATTGTATTCCGGCCGGTGCCTGGTCGATTCATTACATCACCATCAAAAATATCGAATGCGTGATCGTTTGGTTCTGGAGCATGTTACTAAAGATACGAAAACAAGAGAAGGGATTCAAGTACCCCCGAAATATATGGAATACGTTTTCTTATGTATTTTCATTACCTTTGTTGGGGATATCCGCATGCAGGCACCGGAAAGGTTCCGGCAATCGGTTTATTCCCGTCAAATCGTCCGCTGAATACGAATTCAATCAGCTTCTTTTCCGGTTCAAATTGTACATTATTGGGGAGTTTCATGTACGAGTTTTCAGTCGAAGCCGTCGATGCACATTCTGCCGCCCGGGTGGGATGTCTGGCAACCCCTCACGGTGAGATCGAGACACCGGTGTTCATGCCCGTAGGAACGCAGGCCACGGTCAAAGCGCTTTCGCCCGACGAACTGCGGGGGACCGGTTGCCGAATTATCCTGGCAAACGCGTACCACCTCAACCTCAGACCCGGAGACGAACTGATTCGCGATGCTGGAGGATTACACTCTTTCGAGAGTTGGCCGCACGCAATGCTCACCGACAGCGGTGGTTTTCAGGTATTCAGTTTGAAAGATATATCACGAATTTCCGATGACGGTGTCACTTTTCAGTCACATATCGACGGATCTCAAAGATTCTTTTCACCCGAAACCGTAATGGCAATAGAGCATAATCTCGGAGCGGATATCATCATGTGTTTCGACGAGTGCCCGCCGGCCAAGGCCGATCGCGAGGTCCTGCAAAAGGCGGTCGATCGCACGATCGCCTGGGCCGATCGGTGCCTCGAGACACACGGACGACTCGGGGAAACTCATGGGTATCCGCAGGCTCTGTTTGGGATTGTCCAGGGCGGCACCGACAAAAAACTTCGAGAATACTGCTCCGCGCAACTGGTACGGCGAGACTTCCCCGGATATGCGGTAGGTGGCTGCGCGGTGGGGGAGGCAATGGAAGAAATGTACGACATCGTGGGTTTCACCGCCGGATTGCTTCCACCCGCCAAACCCCGGTATCTGATGGGAGTCGGTCTTCCACAAAACATGCTCGAAAGTATCGAACGCGGAATCGACATGTTCGACTGTGTTCTCCCGACCCGCAACGGCAGAAACGGCTGCGCATTCACCTCTTCCGGGCGAGTGAACATCCGAAATGCGCAATACACGCGAGATTTCGACAACCCTCTGGATCCGGGATGCACCTGCTACGGCTGCACCAGATTCAGCCGCGCCTACGTTCGTCATCTCTACATGGCCGGGGAATTACTCTCTCACAGGATCATTTCTCTGCACAATGTACATTTTTTTGTCGGATTGATCGCCGAAGCGCGCCGGAGAATTCGTGACGGCTCCTTTGGTAGCTGGAAGCGTGAAACTATTGAGCGGATGACGCCGGCAAACGGTACATAATCGGACGATAGGAGCAAAATATGAGTGAAAAAGCACAAGGATCGGCGCGAACAGCGCTGACTCGGTGTCTGCAATTGAAACGGGAGGAAACACTGCTCGTGGTGTGTGATCCTCCCTGTTTCGAGATCGGAAACGCATTGTGGGAAATCGGACGGAGCATGTGTCGAGAAGCGGTGATGATTCAGATGAGTCCCCGCGAACAAAACGGGAACGAGCCTCCGGATGAAGTCGCCGAGATGTTCGGCCGATTCGATGTCGCGGTCATGCCGACCTCCAAATCGCTGACTCACACGCAAGCCCGTCGGGATGCCTGCTCGAGAGGGACAAGAATCGCAACCCTGCCGGGAATCACTATGGATACGTTTGAGAGGACGATGGACGCCGACTGGGAAGAGCTTTGTCGGGAAACAACCGAAATCGCGGATAGGCTCACTAACGCAAAAAAAGTGAAAATTACCACCGCGGCCGGTACCGATCTGTCTTTTGATATAGACGGCAGAACCGCCAAAGCCGATTGCGGCATGATTGCGGAGCCCGGCTCTTACGGGAATCTGCCGGCGGGGGAAGCGTTTCTGGCTCCGATGGAGAAAACTGCTCAAGGTGTCCTGGTGATCGACGGCTCTTTTCCGATCGCCGGAATCCTCGATATTCCTCTCAGGCTCGAGATCGAGGGCGGACTCGTGGTCGAGGCATCCGGACACGCATGTGCCGCGCAATTGAACGAAATATTCGAAAGGTACGGCCAAAATGCCCGGAACATCGCGGAGTTTGGAGTCGGAACTCTGCCCACGGCCCGAATTACCGGAAATATTCTCGAAGATGAGAAGGTCAAGGGGACGATCCACATAGCGATCGGAGACAACGCTTCCATGGGCGGTGGTGTCCGTGTGCCGGTTCATTTCGACGGTATCGTACGCCGACCCGATGTTGCGCTCGACGGCCGGAAGTGGATGAGTAACGGTGAATTATCGCGATGAAATCCTTCGGTATATCGAGAAGCACGGCATTGTAGACAAAGATGCCATGCTTCGCGGGCATCACTCCAGGAAGAAAAGACGATCCTCGGGAAAGCGCTCGAGGAAGCAAATCGATCTTCACGGCAAGACCGCCCGGGAGGCCGAACGTGCATTGGCTTTTGCGCTTGAACGATGCATGGAATCCGGAACCAAAGAACTGCTTGTCATTCACGGAGTAGGGTGGCATTCGGATCCGAACCAGGGCCCGGTCCTGAAAACTCTGGTTAAACGGCTCCTGGAAACTGAATTCCGTGAAAAAATCCGATCCTACCGCCCCGCCGCTCTCTCCAACGGCGGACCGGGGTGCACGATAGTACGGCTTAAGTAGTGCTTGTTTAACAGGCGCTACTTAGGCCGCGGAACAATGGTATCCCGCCGGACCACCCGATCACAAATGAATGCGGAGCCCGGTCACGGCTATTGGAGGCTCCCACATTCCATTAAAAGAGCTACTTTCCCCGAAGATCCACTCCTGGATATCTCCCGGTTTCCGACTCTCACCCCACGAGAACTCAAAGAACTGAACACCAACCATCTCCACCAGATGGCTCGGGCATTTCCTTCGTCTCAGATTCTTTCTGGAAACGTTCAAGCGCTAATCATGGGAGGTTCTGACAGGGAACTTATCCTATTCAGGGGGCATACCGCAAAAAAATGGAGGCATTTTCTTGACTCAGCCAACACTATCACATATCTTATGGACAGTCACGTCGCGGCAGATCGCAAATCGCGGTCTTCTGCACATTTCAATGCCTTACTCGGACTACAAGAAGACAGAACCTAAGCCGATTTCATTTTTTCGAGAATGGTGAGGAACGAATGAGACTATTACGAGTCAAGAAGCCGTTGGGAGAGAACTTGATAATCCTTGTGGGGCTTTTTGCATGTGCCCTGAACGGTCAGACTGTCATTACCGCTGATGATGTACGTGGATGGACGGGGGGGGAATATCGGCGGTATGAACCCCTGCTGGATTCATTAGAGCATAATGTGCAGCTTCAGATTGACGGTACAGAGGAATTAGACTTTTCTGCTGTTAATCATCCCGTCTATGAATCACGCGAATATCGAAACCCAACCCCTAATGAATCGAGCATTGCGTCCTCCGTTAATCAAGTTTGTTTGAGAGTGGAGTCCCTTAGCGGTGGCGACAGTCATTTAGATACTTTTATTATTGCATACGAAAAAACGAACGCGTATCTGCGTGAATTGGGATTCATGGAGTACAACGACGCAAATGAGGCGGTGGAACTCAGTCCCTTCCTCAATGACACGATTATGAAATTTCCGTTGCGCCCGGGTATGCATTGGGGTGAAGAACTAACTGCTCCGGAGTATTCGGAGGATTGGATCGTCTCGTATAAGGTTCATTCCTCGCCCGGAATTATACTCCCTGGAGAATTGGTATTTACAGATGTATTGGGGATGCGGATAGAATACATCTTCCATACAGCTCTCGGACTTGATGAAATTGATACCACTTACAGATACACGTATCGTTGGTACTCAAAGAGCGTTGGGTTGTTGGCCGAGTTGCAGTTGAATCCGGACGTGCGTCACGAGGAATTACTTGTTGGCGGATACGAGAGTGTCCTGGCCGATTTCTTCTCTCTGGCAGAAGACCAGCGGTTCTTGCGGGTTCGCCAAACAATTAACAATAGTGGAGCAATTCTGTACCCGAAGGAGAACTGGTATGCTGTCTCTGAAGAAAGGCCGATCACGAGAGCTTTTACACTGAATGGCCGCGCAATCAAACCTGTTGCAGATTTGGCCGTTTTCAATACCGCCACTCAAATTTTAGTGGTTCAGGCAGCCAAAGTTCCTGAACTATTGCCGGGGTTATGACAGCCATGCTATCCCGGTGGATGCCAACAATGAAAACGATCCGAATTGCCGCTCTTCTCTGCACTGCCGCCCTTATTGTATGTGGCTTGGGTGCACAGAAGTCACTCACAAGAAAGTATCGGTCAGCAGGATTGAGGGGGCTTTTCTTGTAGATGCTGATTTAGTCGCTAAGCGACCTAGTTAGGATTTTGTATGAGCCATAAAAAGAATCCGGCCTTCAAGCGATCCAGCCATGGGTGGCGAAAACGGGTGAAGTGTGCATTTGCAGTAGTCATTTCTATGATGCTGTTCTGTAGCTGCAACATTACAAGAGTGCAAACCGAGTATTGGCAAACTGCTCACTTTATTGATAACAAAACGCTTGCGGTGATCGGGTGGAACTACAAACAGAAATTGCCAAACGATGCGTGGGACGCAACAGAGTACTACGAAATCCGACAAATCTATATTCAGTACGACCTTGAGCAAAGAAGGAAGGTCCATGAGGTCACGCTTGTGGACGGAACAGTTTTTTTTACACGTGAAAAAGAAGTGTTTTACTCAAATCCCTATCTTTTCATCAATTCTCACAGAAATACAAATTCAGTCCTCATATACGATGTTAAGACCAACCAAATTGTCACGGAAGTGACCTCTAGCAACCCTGTTTTGCTCGCCGGTTTCAGCGCCACCGGTGATGTGGTTATCGTGGAGGAGTTAGGAATCCGCAGGGCCATATTAGTGGAGACCGGGAAGACTCTGCTGAAAGACAGCTCATTTTTCCCCTTTTACCTGAGTGAAAACGGGGTGTATCTCGGGCACTGCAAGAGATATGCCGGCGATGATAAGCCTGTTCTTTGTAGATACGATAGCACTAGTCAGCTTATGGATACAATTGTTAACGACCGCATAGTTAGTGTTCGAGGGGTGACTAACAATCCATCATCTGTCATTGTACGATCCGACCCCCTTGAGGCCAATACTTCCCAGCGGGCGGTCTTGGGACATGTAGCAATATCGGGTCTTATTTCGGGCCACTTTGATCTAATCGAATTTCCAGCAGGCATCAGTGGCGATGATTTTGCATTGACAGAATCTCTGTTTGTTGATTCCGATGAGGGATCAATTGAATTCGGGTCATTTAATGCAGCTGGGCTTGTAAACTCAGAAATCCTGTTTGCAGTTAAGAAAAAGGAATTGTGATGAAACCAGGATCTTCTATCACTCATCTTGCATTTCTCCTGAATTGCTTCATGTTTCCTGCAACGAATCTTATTCATGCGAAAAACGAATTCAGCTACAAACCATATCCGGTTCTGTTGGTACATAACCCTCTCGCACGTAAGGGAGTGGGCTTTCTACCTGAAGAAATCCGGTTACCGGATATGCTCACAGCCTTGCAATATTTGCAGAGAAAGACTCGTCTGCTCGGGATAAGGAAAAACGAGAAATACCAGAACCTGAGCCCGGATGACATCTACAACGTGCATCACGCAGTGCCGAAGGAATGGTTAGAATATGGGGGACATCAGTTTGCAAGAACTTCACTCCATTGAGAATTTGCGTGGTATTCCCAAGACAATAACCGAAACTTTCGGAGCGAATCTATACCAGAGCACAATTAGTCGACTTTGGAATACGCAGAAAGAATGGTGAAAAAAAATCTATAATAGGCGCTGATTCCGGAGATTTCGCACGACCGATTTAGCGTTCTGAGAAATTATGCTAATTGTCTATTCTGCGCTAAGAGGGCTCGCAGTGGACCAAATGTCCTTGCTACTGCTAGTACTTGTGTTTTGAATGTGCTGGACAGCTATTTACTTGGGCTTCTGTATCGCCGAAGAGAACCTGCGGTTGTCGAAGCTGTTGCAGTAGTCTGCTTTGATCATGAGCTGTTGCGGAGCGAGTTAAGAGAACAGCAAAAAGCCCTGGAACTACTGTCGCGTCAAAAGAAACCTGAAGAAATCAAAAGCCTAAAACACGAATGGCAGGAGCAAGGAATAGAACACTCAATCTTACTGCAACAATTATAGATCAATAGCGCAGGATTTAGAAATCGTACCGGGGTTTCTACATTGTCAATAAAAAACAATCGGACCGGGGCAAGGAAATTTATCATCGGAAGTGGGGGCAGAGATCTGGCTCCAAAGCAAAGACAACTTGTCACACAAAACTGGGGTACGGATTGGGTGTTAGCGAAAAACCCCGGTGAACATGCTGAGATAACCGTGTTGAATCATTTTGAAACCGAGTTCAAATTCACTGATGACGCCTGGACTGTACAAGCATACTCTTGTCTGATGTGAGGGAAAGTCCGGGTTTCCGCCTAAAGAAAAACCGCCCGAAAATTGAGGAGCTTGGCGGAACATTTGTTCAATATGAGGGAAGTGAACTCATTGCCATTTTTCCAGAATAATGGAGGTATTGCGTGGAAGCGTTCTGGGAACGTTCACTCGAAAGTATTAAAAAACAACTGGCGACATCTAGCCTCAGTTTGGCGCTAGCTTACTCTTTGGCATGTGCAGAGAAACTGTATGCCGGAGCAGAGGCCATTTCAAAACTAGCTGGTAGTGACATTCACTTGGAGCTGAGATCTTTTTTGGATCGCTCGTGGAGTCTCTCGGCGGATCCTGATACAGATTCCATTGAAAGAGAATACTCAAACTGCCTTGGATATTCTGATGACGAGCGCTTAATCGACCTTCTCGATCACGTAGACAAGTATGCAATATCAATGGAGCTACTCATTGCGACAGAAGCCGGCTACAAGGCATATCGGAAGCAGGAGCCGGCAAGAGCAAGTGAAGCTGGTTACGCCGTCTATTGCATCCTTGATGCGTTTCTCATTGTAAGAGATGATATAGATACGAATGACCAAGAAAGCGTGAGTAGAATGGAACGGGATCCTATGATCATATACGAGTTTCAGCGCCAATTTGAAGATATTCAACTAATGAAGACAACTGAGCAAGGGCACGATACAGTGAAGAACGAAATCCCGGAAATCAGGACAAATGCGACAAAGGACGGGTATCGTTTGATGGAAGCCATTGGGCCTCAATGTTTGGGGTAGCACAATTCAGGTATTTCCTGAAAAGAAGTCCCGTATTATTTCGTTTTCTTCATTTTGGAATACAATATTTCTGATGAGGATTGATTCATGCTTCAACATGTGAGAATCCAGGGCCGGCTTTTGCCCGGATTGCAGAGCTGAGATCCAGACGTTTGCCGCTGAACGTTCGCTTACCGCCAATTTCATAAGTGATTTCGTCGTGATTTTTCAATAGGAGCCATTTGTAAGTGAGAAGTGTGGAAAAGAGACTTGAGCAATTGGCTGTAAAATATAAGTCTTCAAGCAAACAAGCTCAATTGAGCTTTGCTGGAATGTGCGTCCATTATCTAAGGGCGCTTATTGATTGTGCGTATCCAGGTGGTACTGCTGGAATCAACTGGTGTACAGTCCCACGGAATCGGAACCATGGAAGACCTAAGACAAGAGTGGCAATTGCAAGCGCTGAATCTTTCACGAGCGATTGATGCATCTTGATGAAGGTAGAAAACTATATCTGACAAACATCACTCTTGCTTTCTTCCAACCAGGGAGTGATCTGTATGCCCAAAGGCTTAACCCAGGTTTCGCAGTCGAGAGCGTGCAACGGCTTACGTCCCGGACGGCGGGATCGTGAGTCGATTGTCGAGGTCGGGTTAAGGAAACAGGTTTGTTTTTGAATAGAGTCTTGCCGTGCGACCGGCAATTCTCCCCTCATCACCCGTTAACCCGTTAACCCGCCCCCAATTCCTCCATCAAAGGCTCGAGAAACGGCCTGTAATGTTTCCACCGACCCACTGAGGAACCGTAAATGCTTTTTCTGACCTGGTTTGCGCTTGCCGTTCTGACGGGGCGTTCGGTTTCGTAGAATCGTTCGCAGGATTTGTCGGGTGGTAATTCACAGAATGCGAGAAGCTCGTCGATTACTTCCGGGGTATGCTCAACCATACGTTCGTAAGAGACGTCAAGAATTCGGGTCGGGAGATGTTCGTGCCAGTGGCGCATGAGACGCTGTTTCTGATTATAGAAAAACGCGACATCGACAAGACTGTCGGAGTATTCGTGACCTTTCTCAAAATTGCAGATATAGCATGATATGCAGTTGTCTACGGGGCGCCGATTACAGTGGATGATATGTGCTTTGGGGAACATTAGACAAGCGAGCCAGAGATTGATAAAATTGGTCGGCATCTTATCGGTCACCCGTGATTCGCCGTTGGATTTCGTCTCGATCACTTTCAGGTAGCGGGCGGCGGCGCGTTCGATATCGACTGGGTTGAGCGCGGGCGGGTTCGACCGCAGAAGAGCGACTGCCGTATTTCCCAGATCGGTCAGTTCACCGCAGCCGTATACCCGGGGATGACTTGCCAGGATCTGCTCCACCAGGGAGGTTCCCGATCGTGGCATGCCTGTAATGAAGATCGGCTTCTCGGATATCGAGCCTCGGTCGAGTGGAAAACTCGAGAAAAAATCAATTGTAAAGGTGGCAATGATTGCGTCTATGTGCTTCTTGAATCCGTCCCGGTCGAAGTCTCCGTTCAGCCCTCTTCTGTATACGTTCCCGGTTGCGTAATTGCGGAACGCCTTCTCGTATTCTTTCGCTTGGTGGTAGGCTTTCCCAAGGGTGAAGTGAAGGCGTATCAGGAGAGAAACGTTGCCCGCGAGTTCTTCTTTGGTTGCTTCCAGAGATTGGATCACCTCGGGGCTGGTTATATTTTCCCCCGAAAGCGTTCGGCCGTACCACGCATGCACGGATAATGGGCCTGTGGAAGGCAGATTGGTAAATAGTTCAAGAGCTTCATCAAACCGCCCGAGCAGGATAAGCGAGTGGCCGAGAAATACCCCCGTTTTCGGATTGCCGGGTGATTTGGCGTAAGCCTCCTGGTAACATGCGCATGCTTTTTCGGTTTCATCGGAGTCGTGAAACGCCAGTCCCAGTTGCAGGTATCCGGCCGACGAATCGGGTTCGAGCCTGATAGCCGACAGGGCGCTCGGAAGAGCGGCGGAGATGTTCCCGCTTTTCCGTGATACGATCGAATGGAATATCAAGAACGCGAAGTCGTCCTGTTTGTCCGGGAGAATGCGGTTGGCCTCGTCGAATGCCCCTGCCCAGTTTCCCTCGGCCACGAGAGCGGCGGCGAGGTGTTCACGGTATTTTGGGTTTTCCGGATCTATTTCGGTGGCGGATCGAAGCTTCTCTACCGATGCTTCCAAGTCCCGATGCTCCATCAG
>CAYFVL010000087.1:0-19922 GCA_964346405.1 uncultured Fibrobacterota bacterium | reverse complement strand
CGCATACTGCTCTACCCCTCGGCTCCGCTCGGGGCATCGCCTCGGCTCCGCTCGGTACGGCGGTTCTCGGCTGCGAAACTTGGGTTAGATTCGTCCATTAATGCAGAAATCCGCATTTACCGATCCGCCCGCGGGACGAAGTACGGGGGCGAAGTACAGAACATATACGTCGGCCCGTGAGCCGGCACTCAACGCAACAGGAGAGCGCACCGTGAAAGCAAAACCGAACAGGCGACCGTTACTCACTCTCGCTACCATTCTTCTGGTAACCTCCATGACACTCGGGGGACGTGCCATTCGTGTCGACGACTATCTGCCTCAGGAGGGCCTTGGTAAAGTTTCCGCCGCGGCGGCGACTCGGGCGATAGAAAATGCGGCCTCACAACTTCAGGCCGGAGACGCACTGATTCTGCCCGAACAATCAGCTTTCGATACGGTAGTTCTCAGGCAACTCCCCGATGACGTGCAGTTGCTCGGAGGAACCGGAGGGAAAATCATGATCGAGGGCTTGTCCAAAGGGCTTGTCATTCACGGCGGCGAATATGCTCTTGACACCAAAACGAAAAATGCGGTCATGGAAGATGCGTTTTTGGTTCACGTGAAAAGCGATCTTTCCCTGACTGATGTATCGAACACCTACTGGATAGATCATATCGGCGCGGTTAAAGTCGAGGGGAAGATGGAAAATTGTACCGGGGTATGGGTGCGGTACAATCATGAAAGCAGCTCCAGCCAGACCGCCAGTATTCACCTTTCGCTCAAAGAATCCGGACAGAATGTTAAATTGCTTCACCTTATCGAACACAACCAGATGAACACACGTCCCGCCGTATATGTGGAAGATGCGGATGGTTTGGTGATGGCCAACGGGTCAACTGAATCCGGTGGCCCCTACGTGCTTTACACTCTCAAAAACTGTAAAAATGTCCATCTTGCTCACCGCCGATTCTATCACCGTCAAAAAAGGACGGGCTGGGGAATAGAGGCGCCGCAGTTCAGTCTGTATCTTATGGGTGGTGAAGGAAATATTATCGACAATCTCGTGGACATCGGAAACCCGCAACAAGGCTCCATGCTTTGCGGCGACCCCAAGGCTCAGTTCTGGAGTACTCTGTTCGAGGAACAAACCGGGAAACCACCTTCGCCCCAGGGAATGTTTTACTTCTCCCATGTTACCAACGCCATGCCCGGACTGGACAAATGGTCGGAACCCCGATTGATCAATGAGGAAATCGTTTGCTCCTACGAGACTGCCGCGGGTATGGTCGACCTGACCAATGGCGAGCCGATGCCCGAGGGACACTGCCTTCCGACTCCCCCTCCGATGCCGAAATGCGATATCCCGCAGCCGCCGACGTTATTGTACAAAAAGGCCGCTTCATTCGGCGCCGCTCTGATTAAAGCGGGGGCGGATCCCACCGGTACCGAATTCTCCGACGAAGCGTTCGCGAAGGTGGCACAGTCCGGCCGCACCATTGAAGTAGGTCCCGGAACCTACCGACTGAAGCATGGTATTGCCTGTCCCGCCGATTTCTCTGGTGAACTCAAAATTGTCGGCGCCGGGCCAGGCAGAACGATTCTGACCGGTCCGGGCGCAGCGGAAGTATACCGGGAAGGTTTCCTCAAAAGCGATATTGCCCAACGAGCCGTTGAGATAGCCGCGGTCGGAATGACCTATGACGGAGAAGACAAACAGAACTGGGCAAGGAATTCCCTGGGCATCAATGAGTTCTATATGAATTGCGAATTCAAAAACTATCTCAAAGGAGCGGTACTCTCCTCGTCCGGCGAACCGGAACAGTATCGGTTTATCTCGTGCAAGTTCATCAATACCGGTGAATACGGCATACGACTGGACACCTATTGCGATAAACCGCTTTTCTACCGTTGCCATTTTGAAGGCCAGACAAAGGGCGGGATATACTGCACCAGAATCGTTCATTTTCACGGTGGAATCTATCAATGTACATTCAAAGACATTGGCGGCCCCGGTGTTGCGGTCATGGGCGGAAGTATGGAAAAAGGATACGGACCCTGGGTGTTCACCGTGGATAACTGCACATTTGACGAATGCGGTTCGCCGACCGAAGCGGTGGTGGAGTTTGGTCCGTCATGGCTCGGCGTTCTCAGTCACAGTACTATTACCACCCAATCCAAAGCGATCAAAGCAGGCTTTCGAGGTTGCTTTGCGATAATCGACAATGTCACCATGAATGTGCAGACAGTGGATAATTGTGCAATGTACCTCGGTCATCAACGGTGGGAGAAAACCGCTGGTGTCGGGGGAAGCAGGGTCACGAATACGACCGTCTCCGGAGAGATCCGGTTTCTCGATTTCGAGAAATTTGTGACGGGACAGGTCTACTCCGATCCGGGCATTCTCAACAGCAATTTCTATAATGCCGGACAATACTCGCAACACCCTTGGGCATATACGTATATGTTCCATAACGTGAGTAGCTCAAACTACCAAACCGGTTATGCTCTTCTGGACGACGAGGGTACGGTTGCCGTCGATCTCAGTGCATATGAAACCTGCACGCTTAACGCGGCGCACTCTACTCCAAACGTACATAATGGAGCCGCGATTACAAAGGCCTCAACCCGTATGTACGACATCCGCGGCAGGTTGCTGAATCCAGAGCATATCGCACCGGCCAGAAGACACGGAGCTTCGGGAGTGATACTTATTCGCGAAGGTACCCGAGTCACCAGAACTCTGCCCGGTTTGCGTAGATAGTGTCTGTCATGGCGCGGCCTGGTACCGCAAGGCCTTTTTTCTACTCGGACTCAGGGAAGCCGAAGGCTGAACGGTACTCGCAGGCGTACTCGTGAATCGAGAGTTTTCCGACTCTCGTCGAGGCTCGATTACGAGTACCGTCTCGCTTCGCGTGAATGAGTACCGCCGCTCCGCGGCTGAATACGAGCAGAACCGCGCCCGAAGAAAAACGATCAATATTCCTAGCCCGAGTTTCGCAACCAACTCACGGCATTCTGCGTAAGCTGTTTTTTGCCTTGTCGATCTCGATCAGAAACCCCATCCGTTCCGCGAACCGATTTGCCATACGCTCACCCTCCTCTGCCGGGCGATTAGATTTAGTTAGAACTCTGAAAACGATTGCACGGCTCGGGATGCGCGGATGTCTTCGTGAAAGAAGGCGAACGAAGTCTGCATGTACGGCAGCAGCCAGAAAAAACCGATACCGAAGGTAAGGATAGAAACGATGAACCACCCCAGGAAACGAACTCCCAGGATAAAGAGTTTCCACTTGTTTCCCATCATCATTTTCTTGCTTTGCCCAATCGCGTCTCCGGGCTCGATTGTTTCATTGTCAGCCAGAATGAAGAATGTTTGAGAATAAGAAAGTGCGGCGATTATTCCCGGAACAATCAACAGCAGTGTCCACAGAAGGATATACAGAACCATCAACAGATACGCAATCAAAGACTGCGAAAAACGGGTGAATCCGTCGAAAAGGGTGACAATCCGGGGAGTTTTGCCTCGAGCAAGGTCAAGAAAATAGATACTCAGTCCAAGAGTGAGTGGTCCCGATACGAGTAGCGAGACCAGCCACCCCACCCGGGCCACCGATGAAGCCGCGCCGGTGAGAACAATGTAGATCACCGCTATTCCCACCGACGGCCACCACTTTCCCCGCAATGCCTCTCGTGCGCGCCTCTGCAGCTCTCGATTAGAAGTCTCTCCGATTACCGTAACTTCAGTCATTTCAGTCCGCCTTTCTATGGTCTATGGTCTATGGTCTATGGTCTGGCTTTGGCCAAGGCTTCATCATCGGGGGGGTATCTGCAACGGCAAGGTCATACCTGTGCCATCCTCCTCAGGACCGGCCGAAAGAATTCCTTGAACTTCTCCTTATCCCCTCTCATGTACGGTGCTGCCACTATCCGGCTCGTATTGTGCAATGCGTGGACATCATTGGCGTGCTGTACAGATTCCCAATACATGAATGGTACCGTGCTTCCCCAAACCAATGTATTTACCCTTGCATATTGAGCTGAACGCGTGGTGGTTCATGCCTGAAGTCAAGGCATTGCATTGGTTGTTGCCCCATCCTCAATCCAAAATCGCTTTCACGAACGCATCCACCGGATCACTGTAGAAATCGATGTTAATCCTGGTCGCCATGTCATCCGGCAAATCAAAAAGCTGCTTTCGGGCGGATATCGGCATCAGCAACGTGTTCGCCTTCTTATCCACCGCGGCCTCCGCCACGGCAACGGGATTGTTCAATTTTGCCAAGTCGGGCCATAGAATCGCGGCGGGAATGCAGGTGGAATCCGATGGATTCCACCTGCCGGCAGCAAGCAAACTGGAAACCAACGCATCAGCCAATGTGTCTCTTATTGTCATGGATTTGTACCCTTCACAGTTGTCGCCGCCAATGGTCAAGACCTTTGAGAATAGTAGTGCCAAGCCATTTCTCAAAACGCGTCAGGACCGCATCAGTGTCCTGGTTGTAGGAAAACTCAAACAGCTCCCGGCAGATCACATATGGACCATCAACCCTTGTTTCGCCGTCTTCATCTTTGGCCCGATGTTCGACCAGGGCGGAAACAGCCATAACCCCCACGAATTCCCGGCCCGGCGGGTGAAAGGAGAGAATTATCTCCGTTTGCCGGTCTTCACGGATTTTCAGCCTCAACCAGCGATGATACGTTCTCAGATCCGCGTAATAGCCGAATTCATTCGCAATGTCGATGACCTGATTCCAGAACCAGTGGGTATTTGTATCCGAAGGACGGTCGACACTGCAAAAGACACCTTCAAGCTCTGACTGAAGTTGCTTCGCTGTACCTTCAAGAAAGTCAACCGCCGTTTGCTCCAGTCTTTGTGCGATAGTGAAAACCCCCTTCCAGCTCTTGGCCTTTTCTTCTCTCCTGCCATTGAGCCGCTCCGCCGCTGATTTGATTAGAGCCTTCATCGACTCTTTTTCGGACATGACATCTTCACAAATGCTGAGAGCTTTAACGAAAGCGCTTTTTTCCAGACGGGTAAAAAACTCGACCAGCGTGCTCAAGTCTCCCGCGTCGGCTTTCCCCAATGCGCCTATATACTCATCTCGATGCTCATCGCTGACAACGACCAGGGGAAACCAACCCGCTCTTAGAAATACCAATGAAGCAAGCGCGCGTGCGACACGACCGTTGCCGTCCTGAAACGGATGAATCTGTGCAAACCTGTGATGCAGCCATGCTGCTTCTATTTCCGGCGGAACATTTTGCTGCATATGCCTGGTATGGAACTCCATCAATCGGTCCATTTCAGAGGCGACATGCTCAGGAGGGCAGTATTCGTGAAGGGTTCCATCAGGTCGAGTCGGATTGTTTGGTGTTTTTTTCCAGACTCCACGCTCAAGGGTAACCTCAACAAAGCGTCCAAGCGTATCAACAGCTTCGACTGTGTCCTGATGTTCCGTTAACGCCTGATGAACTTGTTTGATGTATGATGTGTTTAACGGGTGATTCTGCCCGACAAAGTCAAAGAGACCTTCAATGACGTTTTCCTGATCCCGGATGAGGGGTATGATTTTCTCCACGGGCTTGTTGGTACTTCCATGGGGTATGAGGCTCGAATCAATACCCTGTTCAATGAGTAGCCGTGTAATGCCTCGATCAATCGTGTACAAACCTTCTATTATCCCGGTCTCGATAGCCCATTGTCGTTGGAGTTGCGTATTGAATCTTTTCAGGGCAGAGGAGTTACTGAGCCGTTGTTTCTGTTCATTCCATATTACAGACAAACTGGAAAGGTCATCTGGAAAAAGATCGTACCAGGCCCCGGGAATGTCTTCAATTGGCTTCCATTTGTATCCTGTCACGGTTTACTCCTTCTGTTTGGCATTCAGGGATTTTTTGACATCATGTATAACGCCGGGAACGTTTTCTCCGAGACCCGAAGCTCACTTGACAGTATCACTCATGAAAGCCTCCCCCCATCACAATCGCCGCACGGACGCGTATGTGCCATGTCGGGTACACCCTCAGCGAAAACAACCTGGTCTGTATAGCCGGCGTAGGTCTGAAGAACGAACTCCAGCCAATAGGCGAAGAATTCGCCACGCTTCAGGTAGCGATATGCCCATTGCGGATCGCCCCCGCTTGCGGCACTTCGCCGGGCAAAGAACTCCTCCCACTGCTTTCGTCCCGTATTACGGAAAATCAGCGGTGTGGAAAAAGTGATGTGCGGACAATCCTCGCCGCGAAGTGAAGGAAGCAAGCGGGTATACCACACCTCATCAACCGACGGTTGATATTTTGCCGTTGTTCGTACCTCAATCTCCCGCGTTCCGACTATGTCCCACAAAAAGAGCCTCTCACCGTCCGTCCCGGAAACCTGATAAAACCCTGCATGTGAATTGTTCAGGTTCTCCATTGCCTGCCGTGCATATTGCATGACTCTCTTCTCGTGTATGTACCGCGAATACAGGGTTCCCAGCGTCAACCTGTCCGACACCGGGGCATCAAGGGACAGCCAGGCGGAAAAGAAAGAATTTGTCACCGGACTCATCGGAGGATACGACGGCATGTATTCCTCCTGTGCATCTACAACACGATTGTTGAATGCGTCAAGATCCGGTATGTTGTTGAGCATCTGCTCGCCGAATTCGGTGCAGATATTGAACACGGCGGCATAATAATTGAAATCCCATCCGCCTTCCAGCTTTTCCATGTCTGTCGTTCCCTCACGCAGACCCCGCAGCATCTCCATATCTTTTTTGCTTTTAAGGAACGTGTACCGCCTGTTCAAGACTTTCCGCACAATACTTCTGCTCATCCTGCTATATCCCTGCTGTTGTTCTTAGTTAACTGCAAGATGTGTTGTATGGTTGAGACCTTATGTTTGGCGTGATAGCTCTTTTCCGGGTCTTCCAGCAAAATCCGGGGTTCGAGTTTGGGTCGGTTTTCTTTGCCTATCCAGGTGAGTTCGAGTTTTTGTTTTTTTTGCCAACCATGCCTATGTGTTAATCCATTCTTCTTTCTTGCTCCCCCTCTCCGCGTCGGAGAGGGGGCTGGGGGGTGAGGTTCTTCGCTCTGTTGAAGCGACCTCACCCCGGCCTTCGGCCACCCCTCTCCGCCCGGAGAGGGGCTTGGATCAACCGTTTTTGCTCGTTGGCGATGTCAGCAATCTGCCTGATGCACTCATCAATATGATTCAGAACATCGTCATTTGGGAACCTTATTGTAGTAATGCCACGAGCGGAGAATACCTTCTCGCGATACTCGTCAATTCTCTTCTGTTCTACATCATTGTGTACCGTGCCATCAACCTCTACCGCAAGCTTGATCTCCTCGCAGAAAAAATCAGCAATAAACCCTTCAATTACCTGCTGTCTGCGAAACTTCAGCCCGCTCACTTTTCGATTTCTAACAAAACACCACAGTTTCTTTTCGCCCGGGGTGCTCGCTTGCCGTAACCTGCGGGCCTGCTCCTTCTTATGTTCATCAACATACTGCAACGCCACAACACCGCTCGAGAGTGTTGCCCGCTTCTTTCTCCCCTCTCCGCGTCGGAGAGGGGCCGGGGGTGAGGTTCCTTCTGTCAAACCGGCTCCCATCTTACCGCAAACAACTCCTCCATGTTCGACTTCTGCTCCAACTTCCCCTCAATCTCCTCAATCAGCTTCCCCCGCAGCTCATCAATCACATCCTGCAAATCAAACAACGAGCGCCGTTTCTTATTCCCCTGAGCTTCAAGAGCTTTGACCTGTTTCTGTCCGGCCAGTTTCTCCTCAAGAGTAACGGCAATGGTGGCAGCCCGTCGGGACTCTTTGATCTGCCGGTCAATTTCCTTTATCTCTCGTTCGCGCGAAACCTTCAGGTCATCGGCCCAGTTATCCAGCTTCTCGGCTTCGGCTTCAAAGAAGCGGGCGTTTCGTTCTGAAATATAGCGTTGGGTTTCTTTGCGCTGTCGTTCGATATCGGTTTCCAGAACGGCAGGATTGGTCAGTACCGCGCATGGTTCGGCATCTATGGCATCGAGGGAGAAGAAACGTGTCGCGATTTCTGAATCTATGGGCGTCTCCTCATCGGTTCGAGAGGCCACAAACAGATAATCCTCGGATTGTTCAAATGAGTTTACGGTAAACCGATACACAAGCATTTCTCCCTGTCTGCCCACAAAAGGCTCAAGAGGGGTTATGCGCGGCAAATGCCCCGAATAATCAAAGGTTACTCTTGCCGATGCAAGGTCTCGTTCATCCGCCGGCTTCAACAGATTCTGCGCAAGCGGATGACCGAGGCGGAAGAGATGCGCGTCGCCGGTTCGGCGCGGCAGCTCATAAAGGCCAACGGAGCACCATCTTTTTGTTGGTGGATGTGCATTTGTCGCCCCCCTTTTTTTAGCCCGCCCTCTTTGCAGAATCGCACACAATGTGCGATTCTGCATTCCTTAAATTCGTGGATAAAGAATCAACTTTTCCTTCTTCTCTATTGCCTCTATTGCTTTCTTCGCCCCATCGGGAATTATTGGTTCGTAAAGTTCAGACGCTGTTTGCATTACATAAGAGACATTGTTCATTGTGATACTTGCTTCTTCATGACTTTGTCGCCATGGTTCTTTCTCATGGATATGTTGATTACCAAAGGAAACAAGCTCATTTATCATGCTGACCGCTTCGTGCAATTCAAATTCTTCAAATGCCTTCTCGATTCGCTGCCGATATCCGTCCACAAGCGCCCGGTATTTATCCGCTATATACGCAGAAGCAAGAATATCAATTCCCTTTTGATTGCCAAGATGTATAAGGCGGTTCAGAAGATTTCCATAATTGTTGGCTAAATACGCATTGTAGGCGCTCTTCAAATCCTCCTCACGATAGCTGCAGTCGGTGTAGGTTTGAAGTACGCCGAGCATGTAGAACCTGCAAACGTCCGAACCATACTTTTCATATTGATCAAGAGGCGATACTACATTGCCAAGGGTCTTGGACATTTTCTGTCCGTCGGGGCCAAAAATGGTTCCATGAACGAGGAGCCTTTTTGTGAATGGCAAACCGAGCGAGGCCAGCATTCCTTGCCAGATTGCGCCTTGAAACCGTAGATTGTCTGGGCCACATAACTGTACGCCAGGCCACCATGAATTGAGTCTCTTCATGTCGCCATCGAAACCCACTACTCTGATGTAATTGGTGAGGGCATCAAACCAGACGTACATAGTGTGGTCCGAATCATTTGGTACTTCTATGCCCCAGGGAAGATTTGCGCGGTTGCGTGACACGCTTATGTCTTCCATTTCTTTGAGGAAATTCAGAAGCTCTTGCCTCTTGGATGCCGGCTTAAGGAAGTCCGGTCTTGAAATCACATGATTGCTTATGGGGTCAGAGTACTTCGATAGCCGAAAGAAATAGTTTTCTTCGGAATACCTCTCCGGTGGTTTGCCATGATTGGGGCATTTCCCGTCGACCAAATCTCTTTCGAGAAGGAATGCTTCGCAGCCGACGCAATAAAACCCTTTATAGTGCTTTTTGTAGATATCGCCCTTTTCATTACAGAGTTGCCAGATTCTTTTTGCACCTTCATGGTGGTCACCAGATGAGGTCCGATAAAAATAGTCATGGCTTATCCGGAACTTATTGCAGAAATCCAACCATTTTGGCACTAATGCATCTAAGTACTTTTCCGGCGTGGTGCCATTTTCTCTTGCAGTCGTGAATACCTTCAAGCCATGCTCGTCGACACCAACGTTGAAGAAGACATTTTCCTTTCCAAGCTTCTTTCTGAAGTATCTCGCATGTGCGTCAGCTTGAAAGAACTCGATCGCATGTCCTACATGAGGAACCGCATTAGCATACGGTAATGTTGTAGTGATGTAGAATCTGTTGAACTTGTCCTCCTTGTTTGTCACTATATTCTTCTCTTCCAATCCTTTCCTCCGCCCATGGACGGGCTATTTATGAAATCCCCTTCCATAGCGGGGCGACAAATGCATTTCCACCCTCTCCGCCAAATACTCCAGATCCCCATTACTAAGAGAACAATTCCTCTTATACCGAGCATACACATTTGCATGTGGAAATATCGCAATCAGCCACGGATCGAACCGGGCGGTTGTTTTCAGGAGGAGTTGAGAGAGTGTCCTTTTCATCAGCATTCGGCATCTGTTGAATACCCGGGGTATGTACCGGGAGGCAGTTAAAAGAAACCACGGAGTGCACTGCGATCACGAGGATTTTGGAGTTTTTATTGGTTCGTCCCTTCGGGACACCCAGGCGTTCTTTTCATCAAATTAAGTTATGCCACGATGGTTTGAGATAGTTCAAGGGCCGGGGAGATTTGATGTGGCCGATTTGGCATCAGGGTAAATTGGGTTTCCGGCCGCGGAATTGCCTTATGATACGAGAATCGGCGTCCCCCCCCGTTTCTGGTGGATTTTCGGCGACTTTGTGGCGTTGTGCCGGGCTGATCCCAAAAGTTGACGGTAATAGTTCCTGGTGACCGTTTTCAGGTGACTTCCCTGCTCGGGGGAAATCAGGCCGGGTCGAATCCGTGTGGTTTTCGCCCAAATCGTAAATGGCAGAAACGCCGGCAACACGGATACTGCCGAACACCTCACCACAGAAACTTCATCCTCCTCACCGCGACGAAAAGGGAGAGCTGGGTTCATCCGGAATCGTCAGAGAAGGTGGTCGGCAGGGTGCCGATTCGGCCGGCGTTGGTGGAAAATGTCTGAATCAGGATGGTCGGGATGGAGGGATGAGCAGGAATTTTTGTCACCATTAGCTTTTTCGAAGAACTGAGATTCAGTTCAAGGCCCAACGGCGATTCGGTGTTCAACGAAACACTGGCGAATGTTTCGACCCAAACGAGATAACGATACGCTAAGACCACATACAGCCCGGCGGCATGTCTGAGGGAGAGGCTTAAGACTCGACCGAGTTCTGCCGGGCGGGGACAAAGCGCGGACTTCAACGCCGCTGAGCCACCAGGGGTTCTCCAAGGGGGGCGCGCACAATCGCCCCCTTGACGAGGAGCCCAAGGGTACGCTACCCTTTACTTTAAGTAAGGCAAAACCGGCGGGAATCCTTGTAAGTCATTGATTTTTCGTGCATTGATTGGGGACGATCGCGGCGTAATGTGTCCCGATTTCACCCAGAGTATACGTAATTTTGTGGCCCCAGGACCACAGGTGAGGCCCCGGATGTGGCCCCCGAAATTAACCAGCAACCGAGCGCTTGCACAGCGGGGGTTGCATTTTTGTTCGGCAGAGGTTATAATAGAAACATCTAAGAAACCACGAACGGCTTTTTCCCGGCAGCCGTCACCCGCCGATTTTTTTTGTTGGGTGTGCCGGGGCTAAGCTGCATACTATCGAAAAGTATGCCGACTGTGGAGTATCCGCGAGGACTCCGCGCCTTTCGTGGGCGTTTAGAGCAGTCGGCATTTTTTATTCTAAGAACCACGGAGGTGCTATGCTGTACCAAAACAATTCCCAACTCCCCTGGCGCGCCGAGCATGGCGAGTTCACATCTGTACTTCTCGATGCACGCGGCGAACTCGTTGCATCGATCTGCCCGATTGAATCAAAGCCGATGCGCGAAGACAACGCCGACCTAATCGCCGAGCGGGTTTCCGGCCCACGGCTTCAGCCTTACTTATTTTATCGGGAATGCTATTCAGGCCGAATCCAGACCGGCGCGAAATGGAACCAGGAATTCGAGGAAATGTGCCAGCGGGAGTTCTGCCAGATCGACCCGGCCGACGAACTGATCAAGTAGTATCCTATATTATAAACAGCGCGGCTAGGGTAGCTCCCGAACGCCGGAACCCCGTATTCGGTTGCCGCGCATTTTTACTTCTACGGGGTGTCTTGACGGGGGACCGATGACCGATAATCTCGCGAAACGAATTCAAGAGCCGTACCTGCTCCAATTGCAGCAGGTATTTGATGCCGCAAAGTCGCTCCCGGTTGAAGCCCGGAAGCCTGCGTTGCTCAAACTGACGGAGGATATCCGGCGGTACATCGAACCGAATTTGGTTCGTGATCAGGAAGGCATACACTATGAGTGGTTCACGCTCCGGGACGACGTTGAAACGGCCCTAGCAGCACTGGCGTACCTGGAACCTGAACCTGTTTCGACCCAGACCCCTCCCTCCCGAACTTGGAAAGCTCTTTTTTCTTCCGCAATGGATGACCCAGAGCTGGCCGAGTACTTTACATACGGCGAAAATTTCCGCAAAGCAGTCCGAGCCTCCCCTCTCTGGGGGAAATCAATTCAGCCTTCGGATAGCATTCGGGGGCGCCTCATATATGACCCCGGCGTACTCCCGCATGTGAAAACCCTCCCCCTGGTGAGAGCTTACCGCAAGCAAATTGAGGATTCCCGCCGTTAATTTAAGGAACGTTTGAGGAAATTTTGAGGAAATATTTCGGCCTACTCCCTTACGGGGGCGGGCCTTTTCCTTATGTGGCCCCAAATAGTGGCGTTGCGGAGGCTTCCTGAGTGTGGTATGTTTCTACCCAGAGTCGAAGCGATATTCACAACAACAACAGCACGAGGAGGGCAAGATGTCGGAGGACACAAAAACACGAGGGCCGGAAGGACTTTCCGCTGTCGAGGCGCGCATGCGGGAGCTCGGGATAACGCGGGGCGACATGGCGGCAAGGGCCGGTTTCCCGTATTCAACACTGGCGGGCGCTCTGAATGGGTACACGAGCCTACCCGCTGAAAAACGGGACATCATCGACGGGGTCATTGAGGCGGAGGCCCGCGGAGACAAACCAATTTATGCCCGACGCTGGGTTACGGAGCAAGACTTCACTCCGGAGGAGCGTGAGCGGTTGACAACTCGGAACAAACGAACCTTGGCAGAAACTGTCTCGGCGGTTCGGCGGGGCCTGATTTCTGAAGAGGGAGCATATCGGTTGCTCAAGGGCCTGATGGCTGGCCAAACCGTTTTGAATTGGAGCCGAAACTAATGACTTCGGCAGTCGGATATGAAGCGCTCGGGCACAACCGGGGACTGTTTTACTACAAACGGAAACCGTCAGGTCAAGTTCTGGCGGTTCGGTTCCACAGCAGTAAATCAGTGAAAGCGCTTGTGCCCGACGCTCCAACTCGAGGGCAAAAATATTTGGCGACAATGGACAGGCTCTACCGAGCAGCCGAAACGGCAGGGATTTACAGTCGGGATTGGGAACATTGGCACGACATGCCGAATAGCATGCAGGAGCTACCGGAAGCGATCGTTTACAGACAAGGTGAAACATTGGGGAGGAGGGCTCGTGCCTAAGCAGATCATACGCTCCGAGGGGGTTGTGATAATCGAAAACGACCCGGACGATATTGTTTCGGTTCACATCGACCCAACCCTAATTCCTGCGAATCCCCAATGCTTTACAGAAGTGAAGTTCGCGGAGATCATTGGCGATGCGCTTCGGGAATGGTTTTGCTTCGTGCCGGGGATTGGCTGGCATCACTGGACCGGCAAGTATTGGAAGGTTGACGAATCGGGGCTTTTGCAAAAGGCGGCTTTGTGGGCGATTCGGAAGCTCGGGATGCAAACGGCAGGTTTTGATCTTGAGGTGCTGAAAAAATGGAATTCCGAGATATTCAAAATGCAAAACGCGCGAAAGCTGCGCAGCATACTTTCATTATTGGAAAAGCCTCTGCCCGAAGTCGATTTAGTGGTCCCGCAATCTTACTTTGATAGATCCCCTGTGGAGTTAAACGTTGCCAACGGCATTCTTGACCTGGAAACAGGCAAATTATCTCCGCACGATCAAGAACGTTGGTTGTCGCACTACGTTGACATTCCATACAACGAGCGCGCGCCATTGCCGGAAAACTGGCTGGCGTTTCTAGACAAAGTCTTCGCCGGAGACCAGCAACTGATCGCATACATTCAATTTCTATTCGGGTACTCATTATCGGGACGAACTGACCCGCCAATAGTTCCAATCTTATACGGCGGAGGGCAGAACGGGAAATCTATTTTGCTTGACGTTTTGGGGATGGTGGCGGGTTCATATTCAACGCGAATCCGTGCGGAAACAATTGCCGCGCCAAAATTCGCTAAATCTGGAAGCGATCACAGCGAGGACGTAGCGCGGTTGGTCGGGAAACGCGCCGTCTTGTGCGCGGAAATCACACATTCTCGACTGAACGAGAATCTCCTGAAGCTCTATTCGTCCGGAGACGAAACCACGGCCCGGCGCATGCGGGAGAAGGAGTTCAGAATGTGTCCCGTTTGCAAGATCTGGCTCTGCGGGAACGAGAGGCCGGCTATCCGCGGGACCGATGATGGTATTTGGCGAAGGTTGAAGTACATCCACTTTGGGGTGAAAATCGCGCCGGAGGAACGAATCGACCGGCACATCCTGCTGCAAACATTCCGGGACGAGCTACCAGCGATATTGGCGTGGGCGGCTGAGGGATACCTCCTATTTATGGAAGGCGGGGAGCCTGAATGCGAGGCAATTGAGCAAGAAACGGCCGAATTCCGGCAGCAGGAGGACGTTATCGGTGGGTTTTTGGACGAGTGCGTTGAGTATGGCGAGGAGCTTAAGGCGCGGTCGTCAGAACTGTATGATGCATACCTTGACTGGTGCCGGAAGAACACGCACCACCCACTTAGTAGCGCACACTTCAAGTCAGCAGTTACCGAGAGATGCCTGGTCTATGCCAAGCGGAAGGACGGCCGATACTATGTCGGCGGCAAGCTGAAGGATGAGTTTTAACATATGCAATTGTCGTGCCACAAAAACAGGTTTTTGGTCGGGAAGGTGTCACCTGGTGTCGGTGAAATGCTTCTGGGTGACACCCTCAAAATGGGCCGTATGGCTCAGAAACGGCAATTTTGTAGATAGGTGTCACCGGTGTCATCAAAACAGGGGGGTAATACGTGAAAAAAAAATATTTATGTAGAAAAGGAAGAAAGGAAAAAGGTGACACCCCCGACACCTTGGGCTTAAAGGAAGCGAAAAACGGCTTAAATGATGTCGAAAACGGCAATTCGCGAGTGACGGCATGGTGTCACCTGCCCGACACCATGCCTGACACCATGCCTGACACCGGGCCTGATGCCGGGCCTGATGCCAGTGACGATGCAGTTCAATCATTGCGGAACTCATGCCATAGCTTCGACATGCGCCAAGATAATGCATCGGGCCTGCTTCGAGTGCTCGAGAGTGCGAAGATGGCGTACGCGGCAATTCTCGCAGTCTGGCGGCGGCCGCACGGGGGTCGGAAAGTTCAAATAGTGGTGGCTGAAGACCGTTGTGTTACATTTCCGCGCAAAAAGTTCGAAAATTTTGAAAATCGATTTTTTAGAGAAACGAGGAGAACCACGAAAACTATGAAAATTCCAAAAACCTTAAGCCCGGATTCCCAGCGATGGCTGCGAAAAATATCGAGGCTGCTTGAGTTCGACGAGGCCGAGGGAGAATTGCTCAAACGCGCTGCGGAGTTACGCGACGAAGCGACCCGTGCCGCTCTGGAAATTGAGGAGGCTGGCCCGTACTACCAAAACAGATTCGGCGAACCACGCCAACATCCGGCCTTGAGAATTCACCAGCAATCGATCGATCTGCTGGCCAGAATCCTGAAGCAACTCAAAATTACCGAAACCGTCGAGAAATTGGAAGGGGAGGCACAGCATGAATCTGAAAGATCGTAAACCGCGTGAATGGTGGTATGGCTTGACAGAACGGCAATTCATGGCTACGTACTTATTGAGTCCATACAAAGTAGATCCCATTTGTAAAGATATCGGGCACGGGGAGCATATTGAAAAATGTTTCCGTTATTCGCTGGAGGAAAAACGCCGCGCTTTTACTCACATGGCAGAGAGATTTCCGGACTCGGAATTTGCGTTTCGAGAAAAGGCTCAGAGGTTGGCGCTTCGTGTTGACGATCCGGTTGACTTTGAAAAACAAATGCGGCTCCATCACCGAATTTTGCTTGACAGAATTCGCAAAGACTTGAAACCGAATCAACCGAGAGGCTGGGAGCCGTAAGCCCCCGTGCCGGAAAACGCGAAAAAGCCGGAATAATTTTCACCCCTTAACAATAAAGAAAGGTAATCCATGAACACCAAACAGCGAAGAGATTCGCCGGAACCCGAGGAGAGAGACCTGCCGAAAGAGAAAACCGCTCCGGAAGCAGGACCGAAATTTCGAACGATGGCTCCGGTGCTACTGCCCGGAAAAAACCAAAGTGAAACCCGCCCATTGGGGCAACTGTAAACCGCCTGAAAGGGCAAAACGAAAGAAGGACTGGAATGAATCCTCCGAAAATCAAAAGAGCTATCCACGGACTGAAAATCAAAATGCGGGAACTGGTAGATGCGGCCGAAGCGCGCGATGACGACAGGTTGACGGAATCCGAAGCTGCCGAGTGGCGGCAAATGAGCGATGAGGTCGATCGATTGAAAGGCGATCTTGACATTGCGGAGCGTCAGGAACAGATGAACCGGGATATCGAGGCGGGCAGGGCTCCCGCCGGGCGGCCGAGCGAATACCCCGTAGGGCCTCCTCCCTTGAAAGGGGAACGTGCCGGTGAGGCTGGCGGAACTCAGTATCGCTCACTGTTCGGGAATCCTGCATGGGACGGATTCGAGGACACGCACGACTTCCTGAGTGCCGTCCGCTCAGGCAAAGCAGACCCGAGATTCGAGCAGCGCGCCCAAAGCACCGTGGTTGCGGTTGACGGCGGGTTAGCAGTCCCAACGGCGATGAGTGAACTGTTGTTTGACGGTGCGCTTGACAACGAAGTAATTCGTCCCGCCGCAAATGTTTTCCCGATGAGCACTCCGGAATTGACTATCCCGATTTTCGATGGAGAAGATCGCCAAACGTCAATCTTTGGGTTTGCGCCGACCTGGGTCTCGGAAGGCTCGGAAGGCACTGTGCAGACTGCGAAACTTCGGGCTCAGAAATTGATTGCCAAGAAATTGATGCTTTTTGGCGAAATTTCAAATGAAGCCCGCATGGACGTGCGGTCGTTTGATCAGAAATTGATGCAGGCGATGACGAGATCTTTGGCGTGGAATTTGGACGACGCATTCCTCCGTGGCACTGGTGCCGGTCAACCTTTGGGAATTTTAAACGCAACCTCGACTGTTACGGTTTCGAAGCGTACCGGTCAAGCTGCGGGAACCGTGACGTATGAAAACCTTGTGGACATGCAAAGCCGGTTGCTCCCCGGAGAGATTGGCAACGCGGTGTGGATTGCCTCAGAGTCAACTATGCCGCAATTGCTCACGATGGCGTTGGTTGTCGGAACTGGCGGAATCAGTGTTCCCCTCCTGCAAAGGAATGGGACGAATTGGAGCCTTCACGGAATCCCGCTGTATTTCACCGAGAAATTGCCGACGCTCGGGAACGATGGCGATATCATGCTGTGCTCGAGACGGCATTACAATATCGGCATCCGCGCCGATGTTACGTTGAAACGGAGCGAAGGTGTGGCTTTCATGAGGGACAGTGAGGTTTACAGAGCGGTAGTGAGGGTTGACGGTCAGCCTGCATTCAGCAAGCCGATCACTCTCCACAACGGAAATCAGGTCTCCCCGTTCGTGAAGCTTGGCGAGCGTTCGTAAGTTTGTCTGATTGTTATGCCACGAGACGTGGTTGTTTTTCGCGATGGGTCGGGAGTTGGTTGGCTCCCGGCCCGCTTAAACCCAGCAATACGAAATTCGATTGAGCAAAGCGGTGCCTCCTGTGGGATTCATTCGCCGCTTTGCTCCTGAATGGCTACTAGAAGTAGTCTGTGGCTCGGCGCGGTGGTTGCTGCTCTGGGTCCGTGGTGTGCCAGCTAGGTACTGGCACACCACCTCTTTTCACCTTAACCGAGGGCTTGCGATGTTCAACTCAGATTTAGTTCGGAACGTTATCCGTGTCAAGGTTTACAATTTTGTCAAGGATGATGCCGTTGATGAAGGGGCTTATCTATCAGGACAATCATTTTCTATAGGCCCCGGCGAAACGCTCGACATTGGCATTGAATTCGACCTGGACGAAGAAAAAAGGGGCCTTGCAAACGTTATCGCTCAGGTCTGGGATGCGGAACTGGACCAGCAGGCGGTAAACGGTGAAATCGTCGAGGCGAAATATTCGTTTACAGAAGGATATCTACAGGTATATTCGCCAGTCGAGACTGAGTTCAGAATCAAAGCCGCTGGGAGGTGGATAAGAGATCTGGGCGGGCAGTACGTTGTCGGCAGGGACGAAAAATCAATCAAAATATTCGGTGAAAAAGTTTACGAAATTGACAACGTCCTGATTCAGAACGAGACACTCGCCCAAAAGCTTGTCACAAACCTGCTGAAATCGTACGCTCGACCGCGCCAGGACGCCGAAATCGAATGGCCTGGAAATCCAGCTCTCGAAATTGGAGACGATGTAATCGCGACTGAATATCACGATAATTCCACAGGGGTTGAGACTACTGCCCGATACAAAATATATCGTAACAAATTGGAGTTTGACGGCGGGTTGTCGATGGTTTCGACCTGCAAAAAAATTTCCGATTCGATATCCACGGAAGAATATATTGCCCTGCAAGACACCGACGGGGCTTCACAAATACACCAAGACACTGACGGCTCTGCCGACAAATGGCAAGATGAGGACGAAGCATGAATACCACGGAAATTTCAGAAGTAGCAATTCACGAAGCCGGGCATGCTTTGCTCGGAATGAGATATTCCACACTTGACCGGGTTTTCATTCGTGAAGACGGCGGCGGTTCGTGTTTGATGAAAAACACTAACGACTCACTCGACCTGGCACGTGCGGGGCTTGCCGGACCGGCTGCAACCTGCCTGCTCGGGTTGACGAAATTTGATCCAGGGCACGTTGACATTCGGAGAGTTGCCCAGATTCTTGACGACCGCGCTGTATCCGGATATGCCGACCCGAGCGTCCGAGCGCTTGTCGTGGATGTCTGGGTTTACCTGAGGGAGAACGTGCAAAGTCTCCTGAGAATCGCGGGCGCGCTCCAGGACCGAAAAATCCTGACCGGGGCGGATGTCTCCGAAATTCTCAAGGCCGGGCGCGAATTCGACCGGGCGAGGGTTGCCGCGGAGAAAAACTGAATTTTTTTTCCAAAAGGCTGTCACAAAAAACGGCAATCCTGGTTATATTCTTGGGGCAGGGATCGCGGCTGGGCACGGCGGGGCTGGGCATGGCTAGGCCAGGCTTGGCTTGGCAGGGCGTGGCAAGGCATGGATCACGGGGGTGTATACCCACAAACAATAATTTTCACCAGCAACAAGGGAGGCGTTTTATGCAGAGCGAAGCCGAATATCTGACTCCGGCAGACCTGGCGGAACGGTTCAGAATCCCTTTAAAAACTGTGCGAGAACACGTATATAACCGGCGAATTCCGGGCGCGCTGAAGGTTGGCGGATCTTGGCGTTTTCGTCGGCAGGCCATTGAGAAGGCCATTGCGTCCGGCCAACTTTTGCTTCCGGCTCGGAAATGACTATATTTCCTTCCGTGCAAGCGCTCAAAGGAGATGACCAATGAGCGTTAGAAATTTAGGCCGAAACACTTGGGAAGTACGAGTTCGGCACCGGCAGGACGGCCGTATACTGAGCCGAAAATCGAAGGTTCAAGGCACAAAGGCCGATGCAATACGCACTGAGGCCCAACTAATCGATGAGCTTCGGAATGCCGTCGAGACCAGTTCTTTGACAATTCAGACTTTAGACGATGCACTCGACTACTACCAGGAGCACAGCGAATCGAATTTAGTGCCCTGGACCGGCGTTTTCAACCGGTTGCATCGTGAAATGGGCTCCGTGCCGATACCTGAACTTACGGAAAGATGGGCGCACTACTGGAAGGCCCTACGGAAGGAGCGCGGACAGCGAACCGGGGAACTGCTCAAGCCGAAGTCGCTGAACAATATATTGTGCGGCGCGAGGATGAGCATTTCGCTTTGTGTCAAGCACGGGTT
>CAYFVL010000086.1:0-20114 GCA_964346405.1 uncultured Fibrobacterota bacterium | reverse complement strand
TACCCCTCGGCATTTCGGCTTCGCTCAATACGGCGCTCCGCTCGGGGCATCGCCCTTCGGCATTTCGGCTTCGCTCACTTCGACACCGCTCACTTCGACACCGCTCACTTCGACACCGCTCACTTCGACACCGCTCAGTGCAGCGCAATACAACGCTCCGCTCGGTACGGCATCTCTCGACTGCGAAACCTGGGTTAACGTTCACTTTACGGACCGGCGTCCACGATCCCGACTGTCGAACTCAGGTTAGTCGTTTGCGATGAGATACACGGTGGCCCCCGCCGTTACGGTCGAAACTATAAAACCCAGAACCGGAAGGACATCCCGGGTGACGATATCAAAGGGCCGTCGGCGCTCCAGCGGAGTTACCACGAATTGGTCTCCCGATTGCACACCCAGAGAGATTAAAGATGCTTTCGATTGAAACATCTCTCCAATATCGCATTCTATATCGACAGCGTCTCGTTGCCAGCGCATACGCTTTATGCCGTCATCCCGCAATGGCCCTCCTGCCTTTCGCACGACTTCCCAAAGAACTGCCCTGGGACTGACCCAGTACAGACCCGGCAAATGGAAACCGCCCACACAGGCAACACGTATTAGTGGCTCAACCTGCAGGTTGGGGGTACGCAGGTGCTCGATATAGGTTTCTTGCAGGATCGAGATCAGGTCCTGAGAAGCACGTCCCGCCACCTTCGTAAGTCCGAGAAACGGGAGGTTGGCATAGCCGTCTTCGCCGATCGGATAAACGCCGTTTGGGAAACTCGAAGTATCGGGATATGCACGGATTTGCAAAGCGTCACCCTCACGAAAAGGATATGCCGCGGGAGTGAACTCGGTCCGTGAATGGACTTGAGCATTTAGCTCGAAACCCCAGATTACAAACACAAGCCCTGGGATAAGTATCATGTACGGGCAGGTGATATTTTTGACTTTCGATACGCGGATCATGTTCCACCTTTTCTGATGTGCCCTGCATACGCAAAGGTACGGGATACCCTGGTAGAGTTGTAAATTACATGAAGCGACACGTCCTGTCCAGCCCTTCCCGTTTTTTTGACCCGACTTCGCAGCCCAGCCAAAGTTTTGCGGTCGAAAGCGAGCAGTGTGCCGTGAGTCGACTGTCGAAACTGGAATATGTATGCAAAAAGTATGCTTCATCAATGCGTCTCGCTATATATACTTTCAAGAACCATAGAGACTGAACTTTAGTTAGGATAATCGGTGCTTTCAGGAATCGGGTGTCCTGAATTCCGGGATGCAAATAATAAGCCGGCCCTTGTTTCGCAGTCGGACACCGGGCTTGAGAAACACTACAAACGGCCGGAGGTCAAAACTCCTTACGCAGCCCGAACGAAAGTGACAACGGCTCAGGTCGGGTTGTAAGACCCGGGTTGAGCGATTCCTCGGCAACAGTTTTTTCACGTTTGTCCAATTGCCAAAGTCGGATGAAACTCAGCCCATAAATTCTACAAGGAGCGCGCACGGTTTTTGTCTTCCCAATTATGTATCGATACGGCACAATAGGGATTATTGTCGAGAATTCGGTACGGGAGGGGTCCGGGTTTCTACACGGGAACAAAGCCTCGCATAAAACCGGCTAATCAATTGAACCGGAGGTTACAAGGCCCATGAAAAAGTTATATCCATACTTTGTCTGTCTTCTGATGACTGCACCGGCATGTCTATCCCGGAATCTGGTCGCCGACCACAATGTCCTTATTGAGGTTTCGCCGGACGATTGGTCGATACCGCAATGGCTTGTCGACAGTGCGCATCAGAATCTGGGCATATATTTCGGCCATAAATCACACGGCCGCCAGATTGTCGAGGGCTTGAATGCCATTCAGAGAATCAGTGCTCGTTATGGGGTTGATATTTCTCCGGTCACCGATGTGCTTCGATCCGGGGTTCTAAGTATCCGGGATGGAAACACCTACGTGGGTGATTTCTTCGATGGTGATACTCCGGTCAATCAGGTTCTCTCCGAAAACGATTGGATAAACACTTGCTTTTTTGTCTGGTGCGCGGAATTCAATTATGGTGCATGGCCCGATGTCGGAGTTATGTGGGATTCGGCTCGAGTGGTCAATGAATACCTGACCAAAATGGAACAACTCGAAAAAGACTTTCCGGCGGTTCAGTTTATCTACTCCACAGGACCGGCCTACCATAATGCAGGAGCCCAGAGGAGTTACAATCGTTTCAAACTGAACAATATGATCCGAAAGTATTGTGCCGAAAATGGAAAAGTGCTCTACGATTTTGCCGATTTGGACGCCTGGGCATACAATCGTGACACCCGAGAGTGGGAGCGGGATACCGCCGTTTATGAAATAGATGGGGAAATGGTCACGGTACCGCATCAGCACGCCAAATATGAGTATGGTCCGGGCACTCATGCCACCGCGGAAAGCGAACTAATCAAAGCAATGGCTTTCTGGTGGCTCATGACTGAATTGACGGCAGACGGAAGTACTGTCTCGAAAAAAAAAGTCGATAGAACTCACCGCAAAGCGACAGGGCAGGTTCCCTACCTCGCCAACTACAATCATTCCCTCTGGAATTCCCGGGGGCAGAGCGTTCGCCGGATCGGTAATGGGCAACCGAACTCCGGTGAGCGTTTCGGCAAAACTCCCGGAACGTACATTGTACTACCTGCTTCCCGAAAGTGGTGTTCGCCCCGCAAGGTGCTGTGGTTGGAGCCGCAGGTGAAGTGAGCTTTAGCCCAAGCTTCGCAGCCAACCCACGGCATTCTGCGTAAGACGGCGTGCGATTCATTGCATAAAAAAGGCTCAAGGTATCTCCTCCGATATCTTGAGCCTTTTTCTAAGTTAAGATCCTGCAACAGCTTACGTGCCGGACATCGGGACCGTGAGTCGGCTGCGAAACCCGGGCGAGAGTCGCGATACCGACATGGTCGCGTTCAAGGTGACAAAAATGTCATGTGTCATTTATGTCACCTTGATAAAAATGACGCACCGCATTTATATTTAAAAAACACTTGCGGGATTGGGTCTTCATATTTAAGCGGTTGAGGATACTGTGACCGCATCGGTGGAAGCCATTTGTGAGAATTGTGTTAGTTATTGCAGAATTCAATCCTTAGTCTTGACTTGAGCATACCTGATAGCTATTCTGGTACTCTGAGTGAGTTGATTGTCGAAGTCGGGTCAATGAGGCTGGATCGCTTGAAGGAATCGGAATGCACAACCCTCTGGTGTATGGAAAAGGCCGGAGGCCGAAACACCATGTGCGGTCGAAAAAACCGCACAGTCCAGGCCTGATTGATTTACTCCGTCAATACCTGTATCCGACAGTCTCACTTTCAGCAATTGCCGTTAGTAAAAAGCTGTGATCTACATCGATGGTCCTTCTCTCAAATCAAACTTAACGACAAGCCAATGCAGCAGCTTACGCAGAATGCCGTGAGTTGATTGTGAAACTTGGGTTGAGCTCGAAACGTTCATGCTGAATCCGACGAACACTCGGTTGGATCAAATGCCACTTGACATGGGGTATTAATATGGAAATTCCTTTGTACAAAAACGCACCCGCAAAGAACACTTTCGATCCTCTCCGAGGAGATATTCATCTTACTCCGGAGATATCGAACCGGTTGTCCACAATCCTCCAGACCGCGGCCGACAATATCCCCGCCGACTTTGTACTCCTCACCGACAGAACCGGGCAGATGATCGCATCGATTGGGGCTATGTCGGATCACAAACTCACGGCTCTTGGATCCCTCATGGCAGCCGATTTCGCGGCCAATGAGGAAATCGGACGGTTGTTCGGGTGTCGGGAAAAAAACGCGAGAGTCATGCTGCGAGAATGCGAATCCAGCCTCATACTCATGCTTCCGGCCGGTCCTCGTATGGCATTCCTGGTCCACACACCCTCCACCGTGGCTATCGGATGGGCTCGCCTGATTGCTCTTGATGCCGTTTCAAAAATCGTTGAAGGATCGGACTTCAGTAGTCCGTCGGGCAACGTTCGGAACAGCCGTGAGCAGATCGACATTTCCTCGGAGGTTGAGCAGGCTTTCGACGACCTGTGGATGGAATAGACCACCATGCTGATGAACTGGAAGTCACGTGAAATGAACCTGAAAATTGTTTATTACGGTCCGGGATTGAGCGGCAAGACAACCAATGTGAAACAGATATATTCCCGAATCAATCCAAATCATCGAGGTGAACTTCTTCTTCTGGATACCCTGGGAGAAAGAACCGTTTGTTTTGATTTTCTGGAAGTGAACCTTGGCAAGATACGAGGTTTCACCCCCAAGCTCCATCTGTACACCGTCCCGGGCCAGCAGTTCTATGAAGCCACGCGACGCCTGGTAGTCAATGGCGCCGACGGCGTCGTCTTTGTTGTCGACTCCACCACTGAATGCCTGGAGGAAAACCGACGATCATGGACGGATTTGAAAAAGCATCTGCACTGCAATGGTCTGACCTGCAAAAGGGTCCCCATTGTTTTCCAGTTTAACAAACAGGATCTTCGGAGCGCAATGGATCCGGCGGACCTGATCAGGGGGATGCGGATTACTCAATACCCCTGGTTTGGCGCCGCCGCTGTTGAGGGCAGAGGCATATCTGAAACACTCAAGGCTATATCAAGCCGAGTTATCGATCGTGCCGAAGCCGGTATGTACTATTAACGGAAATGGATCTATGGGGAACAATATGCCTGATGTTGCATTATCAACAGGATCGGTAGAGCTGGGCAATATGCTGCAGGACATGGTGAATACCGGTGATTTCGCGATCTCCGTTCTCACGGACGAAAACGGTTTTCCGATTGCGTCGGCTGTCCGATCCGAGCAGAACACGGATATGCTTGCCGCGGTTGTCGCCGTTGTTCAGCGAATAGCTCATCAGATCAAAAGCCGTCTGGCGATGGAACATATTGATGAAATAGCCGTGCGCGATGAAACGAGCCGGACTCTGATTTGCCGTCCATTCCTCGTGGGAGAACACAGGATGATCCTTGGGGTGATGCTGGCACATAAGAAACAATCGTATCGTCGCCTGTCGAACAAAGCGGTCCGGTCCGTTAAGGAATCATGGAAACTGCTGTAAAGGAGGAGACGAGTGGCACTCCACGGCACTCTGGAAAGCATGTCTGTAGCGGACCTTATACAACACACTTGCATCGAACGCAAAACCGCACGAGTCCGGCTACGGAGCAAAGGATCTGAGGCATACCTGTTTTTTCGAGATGGAGCGGTTATCCATGCGACAAATAGTGAAGCCGAGGGAGAGGAGGTGATATATGATCTTCTGAACTGGATCGATGGTGAATTCGAGATGGAGAATAGTGTTTCATCACCCGTCCGATCTATACACAACACATGGACGGCATTACTCATTGAGGGTGCGAGACGCATTGACGAAGAGTTAAACGATACAACACAAACTGCTGTTACCGAGGAGGAAGCTATCATGGCACCAAAGAAAAGATCTGAACTGCTCACGGAGGCTATCGCGGGCCTGCTCACGGAATCTTCGGATATTCAGGGAGCGGCTATTGTTGGTAAAGACGGCTTGATCTATTCGGCCAATATTCCACAAAAGGTTCTCGATGAGGACATGGTCGGTGCTTCGTCGGCCGCGATTCTGGGCCTGAGCATGCGTAGTTGTGAACAACTGAAGAGGGGATCGTACATCCAGACGCTTGTCCAGGCGGATAATGGAAATATCATCGTTTCTCAGCTCGATGATGACACCCTTTTTGTTGCGCTTACCCCAAAGGCAATCAACCTTGGCATGGCCTTCGCCGAGGTTAGGTCGATGGGTGATCGGGTCCGTCCGTTACTGGCTTCTTAGCAAAATTTCCCGAGTATCGCAACCGGGCACAAAAGAGAGCCATACACATCGGAATTGCGTATGGCTTCCCGTGAGTTCACGAAAGCGGCCGACCACACCGTCACCGCTACCAAACAAGGAGATACAAATGGATATGGAAAAGAAAAAGGATCTCAATCGGTACAGGTTGAGTAACATGATCCTTATCAGTCTGGCGGCAAGTACCTGGGAAACTCTTGGCGAGACGGCATTTGCATTCAGCGGACGAATGGGCAAACATGTCCTCGATCTTATGGAAAAAGAACAAGGGCTGGAGATCGCCGGGGACAGCCCGGCCGACGTAATGAGGGAAATCGGTCGTCTCTTTGTGGACGAGTATGGGTTCTGCTCGGAAATTGACGTTCACGAAGATGGGGACAAGTATACGGTAAAAGTGCACAATTGTATCAATCGGGGGTTCACCGATCAATTGGTTGCGGAAGGAGTCGCAAAGCCGTTTATCTGTCCGATAATGAATACATGTCAGGCGGCGCTTCGCAGAATGGGATACCGAATGCATGAAACCGTGGAGAAATGGAGTGAGGAGAATGGCTCTATCATAACATTCGAATCGGTGTGAACATAGTACAATGCAAGCGCTAAAAGGCCCTACTATTATCAGGCGTTCTGATGCATTGCCGGATGAAGAGGCCGATTACTGGAAGGAAACTCTCCGGTTCGGGACCAGGATTGGGACCGAACTGGAGTTCGTACCGAACTACGGAGGCAAGAGCGGCACATTTGTAAATCTTCTTGCGGAAGAACTGGCTCCCTCCGGAGTAAACGACTGGCTGGGGGAAAACGGGGTTCTCGACGTTGTAAAAGAGCACTGCGGAGCTGAAATCAGATTGATCGGACGCTATCCGCACTTTGTTCGATTCCGCAAACAGCATAATCATATACTCCAGACTGTAAGGCGCCTGGGAGGAAGGGTAACCGCCGCCTGCGGGTTTCACTTTCATTTGCTGGCTCCGCATCTTGGAGAACCTGTACCGGAAATTATCGCCGCCAACCTGTGGAACTTGACCCGGAGGTACGCTCCGGAGTTAAAATTTCTCACCAGTGCTGGAGCCGACCGTGATTCGATTTGCCGCCGCCGCAATCATAACAGTCACCGGGAAATGGTTCGTCTTTCGCCCGCGGTAATGTCAATGGCCGAAATCGCGGAAAAACTGGACAAAAGTTCAGTGGTCCCGGTTCACCAGAACTTTCTCAACCTTGAGCACATGCGTTTCACGGATACTTGCGACATAGAACTGTTTCATATCGAGAACCGTTTTCCCGATGCCCATCTTGTTCCTCTTGCGATCACATCAACGGCATTTCTGTTTTTCGCGATGCTCCTCAAATCGATCGATCTCTCCAGACACGGACTCGTTCACGTGGGGACGATAGAATCATGGCGAAGGAAACAGCGGATTCTTCAGCTACTCAGCAACAACGAAGGCAAGCACGCTTCCAGCGATACCCGGGGGATCAGCGATCACATTTGTCGGAGTCTTTCCGCGGGCGCCCTGGAACTTTTGCGACTTTTGTCCCCGATCTTCAAGCTCTTCCCCCGAAACCCGTCGTTCGAAATCCTCTGTTCGCTTGCCCGTTCCCCCATCTCCCTTCGGAGAGTTTCGGGCGCTGAATGGGACGATATCGAGCGGGATTTGGAAAAACACCTTCCGAAAGCACCTCCGGCCGGTGATTCTCTTGACGCACGATTATTGCGGGGCATCGAAATGTGCGAATGGAGTGGCTGCCGCTCGGAACGGGAATGGTGTGGAGCCGCCGCCCGCAAGCTCTGTCGTTCCTGTTTCGAAATTCGCGAGAGAATCACGCACCTGGCATCCCACCGGGTATTCACCTGGAACAGGGAACTTGGAACTCTGTCATTTTCGGATTAGCAGTCATGATCCCTGCTTTCCAGTTTCCGACTCCAACGAGATCGCCGGGAGCTTGCTCAGAATGCCGTGAGTCGATTGTCGAAGTCGGGTTAAGGCCCTTGTCATAGAACCAGTTCGTGTACTACGCGTTGATCTATATTAAAAGAGGAGCCGGGCCGCCGGTGGCCGGAGCATTGCACGAACCGCCGAGCCGATGTAAGGTGCGGTGGGGCCAGTCGCGAAAGGGAAGTGTAGTCGCTCTGGTGCTATGGATTTGTTTTCGACCAGCTACCTGCAACAGTAGCCCACAGTGCATGGCGGCAGGAAAAAATAGACCATTTAACCTTCAGATGGAGGGAGATCTCTATGCAGGCAAGATTTGTTGTTCCGTATGTATTCGGGGCTCTGTGCGCGACGGCCATGGTTCTGAAGGCTCACGCGGATCCCGTGTTCGCCAGTGCGGCGGCAATCGCACCGGATGTCGATTGGGAATGCGTTGACTCGAACTCCGAGACCTACAGCATGCTGCTGGAGTATCTCGACGGGGCGCTTTTCCACGGTTCACTCCAGCTCAGTTCCCGGCCGGGATTGTGGAAATCAACCGACAACGGCGTGAATTGGACCAGAACGTGGAAAGACGGCAGTCGCCCCATATTCGACATCGTTTCAAATGGCAGCCACTACTTCCTGGCCACATCGGGGGGTGTCTATCGCTCGGAGCGGCAGGACGACGAATGGACCCGTACCAGCAGTTCGCTGAGCGGCAACAGCAGCCCGGTGACAATCATAGCGATAGGCGACACAATCGTGGCAGCCTCGCAGAATGGCAAGATTCAGCGGTCCACCGACAATGGTGATACGTGGAGCAATGTGCACGGCACCTTCTCGGATGCCGATCTCTACGGCGATCTTTCCTTAATGTTATCCCTCACCCGTCACAAGGGATACCTCTTCCTGTGTTCAAGCCTCAAGGGCGTCGCACGAAGCCCCGACAACGGCGCCACCTGGGAACCGGGGCGCGGCGATATACCGGTCACTTCCACCCCGCCCCTGCTCAGTGGCAACGACCTCGCATCTACGACGAACACGCTGTATGCTATCGTGGGCGGCAAGCTCTACAGCTCGACCAACAGGGGCGATACGTGGGCGGAGGAGATGGACGAACGCATGCTGGCCGTACACTCCCTGGATGAGGATGTCGTCGTGGCCGGCGAAAACGGGGTCTGGGCTCTGAATGCCGGCAGCACCGACTGGGTTTCGATAACTCGCAACCTGGATTTGCCGGCGTCGATTCACAGCATGCTTCTGGCGGTTGGCGGCGGGAATCTGTTCCTTGCCATCAACTCGCAAGGTGATGTGACGCCCACTTTGTGGCGACGTCCGATTGGGTCAACGGGTGTAATCGTTCAAAGGAACACGGCATCAACTCAGCAGGCCATCGGGAAACGTGCGGTCGGCGCCCATTTTGGGTACAATCTGCGTGGTCGCCTGGCGCCCCGGCGCTCATCCGGCGCAGGCGCCAACAGTTCGGTCGAAGCACGCGGCCTGTTCATTGTCCGAGGTGAGAATGGCCGGACCTTCAAGATGGTGGGGTTGGACCGGTTCTGACATCCCGGTGGCCGGAATCGATCCGGCGTATCACGAGTTACGGGGCGTGCCACCAGGGTGGTGCGCCCTTTCCGTTTGATGGTGACCCGCGAGCCGCGTATGGCAATCATTGCCCTCTTCACTTGTTCAACGAAACCGCGACGGTGGGACCGTATGAGCTGCCGCCGGAGTACAAGCAGGTGAAGTGGAAGTGAGAATTCGTCAGGCAGCGCGACCGTGCAACAGCTTACGCAGAATGCCGTGAGTTGGTTGCGAAACTTGGGCTAGTGGATTGAAGCGCGGGATAGTCGACAAGAGTGCCCTGAATCGAATCGAGGTATTTGCGCTCGATGGGCGTCGAATCGAGGTCCACGGCCGGAACAATGCTCTTTTGCCCGGCGGCAAAACGTAAGCCAAAAGTGTTCAGGTGCATTTTCTTACGGCATTTTACTCAAGTCCGGTAAACGGAGTGCCTTGGAAACATTCCCGCAAGCATCCGGCGTTCGTGTGTTTCAAAAAGAAACGGCGGGGTTTGTAAAATTAAACATCGATGTGCTCTGATAAACTTCGGCGCCGGTGGGAAACGACTAAAACTTCGCGGAGACCGGCAGTTTTTCAGCACACGGCTAATTGGCATGCCATTTGAATATGTCGTGCGAATGAAAACGTTATTAAAAATGAGGGGTCTGGTCAACCAAACAAAAGAAGGAGGTGTCGTATGAAGAGCTTGATTCCATGGGGACAGAGCCGGCGCAATGCGACGCCGGCCCGGCGTGGCGACTGGCTTGACCGGATGTGGGAAGGTCCGTTTGACAGCCTTCTCCCGTTCCGGGGTCCAACGCTTACATCCCGAATGCCGTCGGTGGATGTGTCCGAAGGAGAGAAGGAGGTCAAAGTACGCATGGAGATTCCGGGAATGACTGAAAAGGACATTGATTTGACCTGGCACGACGGAGTCCTTCGGATTCGCGGAGAAAAGAATGACGAGAAAGAGGAGAAGAAGAAAGGCCGGTACTATCGCGAATGCAGCTACGGGAGTTTCTGCCGCGATGTCGCCCTTGGCAAATCGGTGGACTGCGGCAAGGCAAAAGCCAAATACAAGAACGGCGTTCTGACCGTGATGTTTCCGAAGATCGAATCGGCACGGAAGGCTATCGAGGTAAAGGTCGACTGATATTCAAGCTTAGCAAAAGGAGGTGGTTTGTATGCTGTGGGACGTTGATGTTTGGAAAGAAATGGACAGGCTTCGTAGCGAAATGGACAGCCTGTTCACCGGTTACGGCCGGGCAGGTGGGACGGCAACATACCCGTTGGTCAATGTCTTCGACGACAATGACAACATGATTGTAACGGCTGAGCTGCCCGGACTGACCAGGGATCAGGTGAGCATAACTTTCTCGGAAGACGTGTTGACCATCGCCGGGAAACATGATCCTCTTGCATGCTCCAGGGATATGGCCGTGGTGCGTCGGGAACGCTCCGCCGGCGAGTTCGAGAAGACCATCCGGATTCCCGTCAAGGTAGAACACGACAAAATCAGCGCTTCGTTCAGTAACGGCGTACTGAGCATTAAGCTCCCGAAGGCTGAAGAAGTGAAACCCAAAACCATTGCTATTGAGGTCAAATAAGGGAGGAGGTGAGCACAATGACAACCGATCTCGAAAAAAGGGAAAAACAGGAGGTCAGCACGACCGGTGCGGAGCAGATGAATCATAGCGGTCCGGCGTATAGCCCGGATGTCGATATCTATTCTTCGGACGACAAGGTTGTCTTCGCGGTCGACCTCCCTGGTGTGGGTAAAGGTGATGTCGATATTCAGATCGACGAGACCAATACACTCGTGATCAGAGCGAAGAATTCCCAGCAGGAACCGCAAAACACGGTGCTTCGCCAGTACGGAGTGGGTGACTACTACCGGGCATTCCAGATCTCGGAGGATTACGACAAGGACAATGTAAGTGCCAAGGTGGAAAACGGTCTTCTTGAGGTAGCCATCCCGAAAAAGGAATCGGCGAAACCCAGGAAAATCGAGATCAAAGCGTAAGACGCGTTCGGCCGGGAGGTCTGGATAGATCTCCCGGCCCATAACCGCGGTGCAGATCCGAAGGGAATCCAAATATCAAAAAGCAATTCGCGGTTTTTTTTGCCGTTTCCCTCCTCGTTTCCGTAAGAATCCCGGTCGCGAATCTGCCCGTGTCGATTGAGAATAAGCAGTTCGCTCTGCTGATTCCGGGCAATGCCCCGGCCAGCCTGAATAGTTTCCGCCTGTGTTGTATGAAGCGAGCTGCCCCGTTTGGTGCCTGCTCCCCTGACTCCCCACTGGTTGCCATGAGGCACAACATGTTGGTTCCTGCTCATTCAGATCCCTCCATTGATTGTGGTTAAGGGCATTTTTAACTTTGTAGTGAAACGACATCATGTGCATTGCAGTTCCAACTTTTTTGAGAGTTGTTAGAAGTAACTGTTGGTATAAATAACAATTTTCTTTGATTGTCTGAAGGATTCATACTATTTTCATAGTATATGCCACGAAAAAGAATAGACCGGATTTATTCCCAGATAGGTATCCGAATTCGGGAAATCCGCAAGGCAAAGGGCCTTTCTCAGGAAGACCTTGCCAAAGAAGTATCACTTGCACGCCCCTCTATCGTACTGATTGAGAGCGGTCGCCAAAAACTCCCCATAGACCGCTTATATGCGATTGCGCGGGTCCTTGAAGTGCAACCGCAAGACCTGCTCCCTTCGCTTTCGGATATCTTCGGGGAAAATGGTGATGCTCCTGTATTCGTGCATGGTGGGGCGGTCATGGAAGAACGCGCTATCTACGAAATCCGGGAAATCGTAAAAAAGAAGAAAAAACAACAGAAACGAAAGGCCAAACAATGAGAAAAGGCACTGTCGAAAGAAGGGCTCAAATTCTCATTCGCAATCTTGGTATTGAGAAATGGCCCGTGAATGTCGAAGAAATTGCCGACAAACTGAATGCCGATGTTGCGAAAGCAGACTTGCCGGATGAAACGTCCGGAGTTCTTGAGAAAGTTCACGATGGGCGAAGTATGATAATTGTTAATAAAAGCCACGCCCCTGTTCGTCAGCGGTTCACTATTGCCCACGAATTGGGACACATTGTGTTCTCGGACCGTTCCGGATTGTACGTGGACAAAGAGATATTCTTCCGTAATGGAAGGTCTCAGGATGCAGTAGACGAAGCCGAAATCGTTGCAAACACCTTTGCCGCCGAACTTCTGATGCCGACGCCCTTCATCAAGAAAGCACTGAACAAATTCATCCGGAATGGACGCATAGACGTTGCTGAAGATGTTATCGGTGAAATGGCACGGGAATTCATTGTTAGCTCTATTGCCATGAGCATAAGACTCCAGAATCTTGGACTTTCATTCTGATTCTGGTGATGACAGGAGATAAATGTGCTTGAAAAGAATTTCGATATACCGTTTGTTTCGCAACTTGCACTGCGGGAAAAGCAGGTTCAGCAAAACTACCGACCGATTATAACAATCCACAAGTGGTTTGCGCGTAGGCCTGGAACCCTCTTCCGCAGCCTTATACTCTCTGAGTTTTCAAGTATTCCGCTAAGAGAATGTTACTTCTCGTCAAATTCTTTCCCGCAAAAGCGAGTATTGGACCCATTTATGGGAGGCGGGACGCCGCTTGTCGAGGCAAATCGGCTATCCTGCAAAGTGACAGGATTTGACATTAATCCTATGGCCTTCTGGATTGTGAAACAAGAAATCGACCACCTCGAAATCGCGGACTATCTGAAGGAAGGCGAAGCGTTAAGGGTAAAACTCGAGAGTACGTATGGCAATCTAATGGAGACAAAATGTCTCCATTGTGGAAACCCGGAAGCAAACGTAAAGTACTTCCTTTGGGTTAAGGAGATACCGTGTTCGAACTGTGGCGAAACCATTGATTTGTTTCCGGGTGGCCTTGTTGCAAAAGACGTTCGCCACCCTAAAAACGTGTTTGTCTGTATGGCATGTGGAGAACTTCACGAAACAACTGAGAGGACGAAGCCAGGGAAATGCCCCACGTGCAAAACACCATTCTCTTTGAGGGGCCCAGCCCTTAGGGGGCAATGCACTTGCCGCAAATGTAATGCGATTAACAGGTTCCCCTCTAAAGGCGCGCCTCCCCCTTCTCATAGGCTGTTTGCCCTCGAATACCACTGCGCCTTTTGCAGGCCCAGGCACAAAGGCAGGTTTTTCAAAAAGGCAGACCCGAATGATATTGAGAAGTATCAGCTCGCAGAGCAACTCCTATCCAAACAGAAGGGTAGCTTCATTCCAGATGATGACATCCCTGCCGGCGATGAGACAAATCGACTACTAAGATGGGGATACCGCAAGTATAGGGGAATGTTCAATGCTCGGCAATTACTGCTGCTCCAGGCAAGCGCCCAGCACATTTCTCAAATCAAAGATGTGAGAGTTAGGAACGCGTTGGCCACAAATCTTTCGGATCTGCTAAGATACCAGAACATGCTTTGCCGGTACGACACCATGGCTCTGAAATCATTGGACATTTTTTCAGTGCATGGATTTCCCGTCGGGTTAATACAGTGTGAGTCTAATTTCATGGGCATTATCGATACTAAGCGAGGAATCAATATTGGTTCCGGCGGGTGGAGCAACATACTCACCAAATACGCTGCTGCGAAACGCTATTGTAGCAAGCCCTTCGAAATTCGTTGCAATGGCAGCGGAAAAGAGACTGTGTATACGGACAAAGAATGGATTGGGGACAGACGAAACGGAAACGGAGTCAGCAAAGGTGTCGCGGTATTCTGCAGAGATGCCACGACGAGTAAGATTCGAAAGGAATCGCTGGATGCTGTGTTCACCGACCCGCCTTACTTCGGCAATGTTCAATATGCGGAATTGATGGATTTCTGTTATGTCTGGCTCAGAAAGCTTTTAAAGCAAGAAATCGGCGAATTCAAACCGTTGACAACTCGCCGGCAAAACGAATTAACCGCAAATGAAACTCTCGGCCGTGATTTGGCACACTTCACTCAAGGATTATCCGAAGTGTTTCGAAAGATGGCCTACGGGCTCAAGCCCGGCGGACCTCTTGTTTTTACTTACCATCACAATCGAATCGAAGCATATCTTGCAGTGGGTGTTGCATTGTTAGACTCTGGTTTGGTTTGTTCGGCATCTTTGCCATGCCCCGCTGAAATGGGTGGTTCAATTCACATCAGTAATAGCACATCTTCGATCATCGACACTGTCTTTGTTGCCCGGAGTACGGGCCGCGTTCCGCGCAAGTGGATACCTCAAGATAAAGATGAATTCTTGGCCATGATTGAGGCTGATGTAAGCGAGTTAGCCAACGCAAGTGTAAACGCTACCGCAGGGGATATCAAGTGTATCGTTTATGGCCATTTGACACGTTTGGCTGTTTGGCAACTCCGAAGTGGTTGGAATGAATTGGAACCTACTGCTACGAGAATTCGGGTATTTCAAGAAGCCCTTGGAAGGTTCGGACCAATTGAAAACCTGGTCGGCATTGCAGCCAAGGGACGCAGAATGCGGCAACCGTCCGTCTTTAATGTTGCTGAAACCACTGCAACCTATGGAGCCAGAGAAAATGATGAAATACCCTTTTGAAGTCCCGTTTGAGGAGGTTATTTCCAATCCCGAACCTTATGTAACCGCGGTTTTCTCGTGCCTGGTATCCGATTTCGTAACGATGCCGAAAGGAGCAGGATTCGTCGAATACCCAGTCTTTGAACACGGATATGAGGCGATTAAGAAAGCTACATCCAATTTTACCGAATTCACGCCGGACCGAATCGGTTCTGTAGTTTACGATGAGCCAATTTCTCTGGTCGTCTTGCGAAGCATTCTGGGATTTACGCCTCCTGAATGGGCATACATTGCCTCACAGAAAACAGGTGTTGAAGTCAGACGAGCTGATATGCAAAAGATGCTGCTGGCAACTCGAGGAAAAATCTTCACTCTAAAGACAATTGACCTGATGATTCCTTTTACTAACCTCAAGAAGTACGCTTCAACTGGCCATGAACAACATCAGGGCTAAGTTGTACTAAAAAGTTCGGCAAGGGAATTCTCATGAATGAAATTGAAATGACACGACGGGAGGAAATCCAGAAACGCATCGAAGAGCTTAATACTGAAAAGGAAGCACTACTGCAAGAGCTTGCCTCACTTCGTTCCGAGATTGCGGCGGAAAACAGATCTCAATTCCTCGGAACGCCGGTCAAAGGTCGCTCGCCAAATCGGCACAATAATCCTTGCCCATGCGGCAGGGGAAAGACCTTGGATTCGATTGGAAAGTTATGATCGCTTCTTTCCAAATCAAGATACGATTCCCAATGGTGGATTCGGGAATCTAATAGCCCTGCCATTGCAGAGGATTCCACGCAAAGTTGGGAATAGTGTTTTCGTTGACGATAATTTCAACCTTTTTCGGGACCAGTGGAATTTTCTTTCAAAGATACTCGTACTTTCAAATGCGGATGCACTTGCTTTTGTTAATGAGCATGCTACAAAGACCGTGGTTGTAAAATCAGGAAACCTTGATTCTGAGATCAGTCAGGCCGAAAGATTAATCTCATCAGACTCAACTCCGTTTACTCAATACGCCGGCATAATTACTTTAGTAATCTCAAACCATATCCAAATAGCACTTGCGGATCTTCCGTCACGATTGATTGCCGGATACAAGCGGTTGGCGACATTTGCGAATCCCAAGTTTTTTGAGTTGCAGCGAATGCGATTCTCTACTTGGTCTACGCCCAGATTTATCTGCTGTGCTGAACTGTCCGAGGGAGAAGACAAAATCCAACTCCCCAGAGGGCTTCTTTCGCAATGCATCGAATTATCAAAATCATCTAATGCAGAAGTTCTTGTGTCAGATTCTCGTCCACACTACGCGAAAATTGCGATTAAATTCACTGGAAAGCTCTTGCCTGCACAAAGTAAAGCTGTCAAAGAAGCTCTAAAGAACGAAAGCGGCGTTCTGATTGCTCCACCCGGTGCAGGTAAAACGGTCATAGGGTGCGCGTTAATTTGTAAACGCCGATTACCGACCCTGGTCCTGGTGCATCGCAAGCAACTTGCCGATCAATGGAAGCAGAGACTATTACAGTTCACGAATCTACCCAAAAAACAGATAGGGGTTTGCGATATCAAAGGAGAGAGGCGCAAAGGCATTTTGGATATCGGAATGCTTCAAACACTTTCACATTTCAATGACATCAAAGAAATCATCAATCAATATGGGTTCGTTATTGTCGACGAATGCCACCGGGTACCTGCAAGGACATTCGAGCCTGTTCTCAAACGCATAGTGGCACGACATTATCTTGGACTCACTGCAACACCTTATCGTAAAGATGGTCTCGATAGAATCATTACGATGCAATGTGGCCCTATTTTGCACACGATGAATGAGTCCGCGGCGCAAATGCAAATCGATCGTCATGTGATTGTAAGAGAAACAGATTTTAGAATACCTGACAGCCAAGGATTACGCCCAGAGCTTCATGAGATTTGGCAAGCTTTGATTTCAGATGCGAATCGGATAGCTCTCGTTGCCTCCGATATCGCAGACTCTCTCGCAGAAGGACGTTTTCCTCTTGTCTTATCTGACAGGAAAGAACATCTTGAAGCCATTAATCAGCGCGTATCTCAAATAAAAAACGGCGGTACAGCGACAGGATTTGTTATTACCAGCGCGAACGGAAAGAAGGAAAGAACGCGATTTGTTGAATCGGCCAGAGAATTGCATGCTCAAGGCAAGCCAGCCTTTCTTCTATCCACAGGGTCACTCATTGGCGAAGGATTCGATTTACCGGAGCTTTGTACTCTGGTCCTGGCAATGCCACTTTCGTTCAAGGGCCGCTTAGTTCAATATGCAGGAAGATTGCATCGTGAAAGTGAAGGAAAGACTAATGTTCGCATCTACGATTACGTTGATATAAACATGGGATTGGGAATAACCATGTTTCGAAGAAGACTTACCACGTATAAAAAGATGGGGTATACGATAGAAATGCCTCCAGAATCAACATTCTAAATCAGTCAATCAATCAATCATGAATGAAAAATGCTTTAATAATAGACAAAGCGCCTTCACTCATCCTCCGCTTCGGCGAAGAAAATGGGCACTGCAAACCCAGCGAAAAAACAGGCTGCCTGCCGAGGAAAGAATGTGATAGACAAGAAGACTCGGTGCAAAGACGAAAACCGGGGTGCCCAAACTCCCACCAACAGCGACAAATCGTCATAGCAACTCTAAAGCTTCGTTTCCCTCCGTATCACAGTCGCCACGGCGGTTATGCCGCGAACCGTTGTGTAAGATACCAGCGCCGGAATTGTGGAGGCTATAAACGCCACTGCCAAAATGACTATCAGAAATGCGCATGGCGACAGGCGGTTTGAAACCTTGAAATACGCTCTGTTTCACCGATTGGGGCAGATACCGGTACCGGAAGGCGCCCACAAGTTTTTTTGAAGCGGCAAAAAATGAGAGCCTTTTTCATGGTGTTTCTCCGCGTGGGATAGTAGCGAAATGAATATCCGTGCCCGTGTTTGCCTCCGAAGCGGTCCCTGGTTTTCCTCCTCGTACAAAAGTCGATTCAGCGCCGAGGAGATTTCCGATTCATGGAGGGGTCCCGGAGCTGGTACTGAGTGCATCGTTTTTTGTCCGGGTTGCCTTGACCCGACCTCGACGCAGAGAGGACCGATTTCTCGGTCCTCTCTGCGTCAAAACTCGAAGATTGCCTTTGTCTAAGCTTTCTGCACTTACTGCACTTTCACTTCGATCGTCCTGGGTTTCGCTCGTTCGCTCTTGCGGAGTTTCACCTCGAGCACACCGTCTTTATAGTTTGCTTCCACATGTTCCGAGTCCACATCTTCGGGAAGACTGAACGACCGGGAGAACGATCCGTAACTGCGTTCATAGTGATAGTACATGTCTTTATCACGTTCTTTCTTTTCTTCCATTTTCTCGCCTGAAAGGGTAAGAGTACCGTTCTCCATGGTCACCGAAATCTTGTCCTTCTCAAGTCCGGGAACATCGGCTTTGATCCGGTAACCATCTTTTTCTTCAACAATATCCACCCGAGGCCATCGTGCACCGCTGATGTCCCGATCCGCCAGTGAGAATACGCTCCCGTTGAACAGCTCATCCATCCAGTTGGCGAGCGAAGTCGGTCTTTCATAACGAATGAGTGATCCCATGATACCCTCCTGTTTTTATATGGTTCAAAACAACTTTGTTTTCGGCTTTGGCGTTTTCGCTTTCATTTATGGGGAAATGCAACGGGTGTGCCGGCAGAAAATGCGGCATTGTATGCCCAAAACGGCAATCGGATGATTGTTGCCCGTTTCTTTCTGAAACACCGGCTGTATCAGGCGATCCGGTGTGGAACAGCTTACGCAGAATGCCGAGAGTTGATTGCGAAACCTGGGTTAGGGATATTCCACGTGCGAAAATCAGGTATATTAGACTGGCCATAGTCTTACAGGCGATGTGCCCTGAAACGAATTCTCTACGTTAGTGCCTGTCCGGAAACTCCCGTTCATCCGAGTCCCGAATTAACTTCGGGAAGATGAACCCACCGATTCCGGCCGAAAACGGGCACCTTCCCGATTGAAATCGGGACTCGGCGTCCGTTTTCGAGGGTTTCCGGACAGGCACTACGTTAATTAGCGGCCGAACGTGATGGATTTTTCACCGGTTTAGACGGTATGCTTTTTGAATGCCCTGCACATTCACGGGAACAAGGGGAAAAAATGTACAAGCGAATATTGATTACCGGAGGCGCCGGCTTTCTCGGTTCCCATCTTTGCGATCGACTAGTCGGTGAAGGGCATGAGGTAATCTGTCTGGACAATTACTTCACCGGGCGAAAAGAGAACATCCGACATCTCATGGACTACAAGAATTTTGAGCTTATCCGGCACGATATCACATTACCGATATTGCTGGAGGTCGATCAGATCTATAATCTTGCCTGCCCAGCATCTCCGGTACACTATCAGTACAACGCGGTCAAGACAATAAAGACTAATGTAATGGGCGCAATCAACTGCCTCGGGCTCGCCAAACGGACCCGGGCGCGAATCCTCCAGGCCTCAACGTCCGAAGTCTACGGTGATCCGGAAGTCCATCCGCAGACCGAGGAGTACTGGGGACGGGTGAATCCTATCGGGGTGCGATCTTGCTACGACGAAGGAAAGCGTGTCGCCGAGACTCTGTTCTTTGATTACCATCGGATGAACGATGTTGATATCAGAATAATTCGTATTTTCAATACCTACGGTCCGCGTATGCATCCCAAAGACGGTCGTGTTGTTTCGAATTTTATTATGCAGGCGCTGCACGATGAAGAGATTACTATTTATGGGGACGGGTCTCAGACGAGGTCATTCTGCTATGTCGACGACCTTATAGAAGGAATGATTCGGTTGATGAATCAGGAGACGGATACCGGGCCGATCAACGTAGGAAATCCGGGGGAGTTCACGATTCGTGAACTGGCTGAAAAAGTGGTTGAGCTTACGGATTCCCGATCAAAAATTGTATATCACGATTTGCCGTCGGACGATCCCCGGCAGCGCAAACCGGACATTACACTTGCTCGGAAGGTGCTGGGATGGAAGCCGACAATCCCTCTCGATGAGGGGCTGACCAAGACGATCGGATACTTCAGACATTTAGGAGTCGTAACGGAATAAAGTCTCCAGAAAGCAGTATGCATAAGATGTTGTGCGAGATTGACTTAGAAAAAGCGCAGGGGTATCCGGGG
>CAYFVL010000085.1:0-20264 GCA_964346405.1 uncultured Fibrobacterota bacterium | reverse complement strand
ATGCCCCGAGCGGAGTCGAGGGGCGATGCCCCGAGCGGAGTCGAGGGGTAGAGCAAGTATGCCGTGAGTTGATTGCGAAACTCGGGTTAGGAGTCGTCACGAAATAACCTCTCCACTCTCGATTCTGAGTGAGGAAAGCGCGCAAATCCATGAGATGGATTCTCGAACAGTCTATTCCTTGAGAAATAGTACACCCAGGGAGTCGAAATAAGCCTGGACCGTTCGACGGTAATCGTCGGGGTAGTTGCCTTCCAGGGCACGCGATCGGATTCGCTGGAAGGTATCGATGTCCCGGACGATCGCTCCCGGGGCATCCTGGTTCTTTTCGGCATATATTGTTTGCGCCGTGCGGGATTTCCGTTCCTCTTTGCCCTCTCCCTGTTTCCGCGTGGATAAGGTTGTCTGAAGTAGCCGTACAAGAAAACGGTCCTGGCGTTCCAGCACGTGTTCTTTGGGGTTCTCAAGCATTCGGACTAACCGACGAGCCTCTTCCTCAAGCTCTTTCATCCTCTCCTTGAGACGTTCATCACCCGACTGATTGCCGTACTGGTCGGCGAGTTCACGCAACTGTTTGGCAATCCCCTCCTGCGCGTTCTGCGCAGCCTGTCGTGCCGCTTTGCCACCTTCGCCCGGCTTGCTCCCGCTTCCCGGCCGTCCTTCTCCCTCCATCATTTGTCGAAGCAATTCCCCCGTCGCGGCATTCACCGCCGCTTGCTTTCCGGAGAGTTTACGCAATCCCGGCATCAATCCGCCGGCCCCCTGTGGATTCGAACAACTGCCGCTGTTACACCGGTTCTGCATCGCATTCGCGGAAGAAAGAAAAGAACCGGCCAACCCCTTCAGTCCATTCGCGGCTTGAGACATTCGGTTTTCCTGCCCCGGCATATTGCCGCGCATGCCGGACAAGGCATTTTCCATGGCCGATTCGGTCTGATCGGCCTCTCGAACGATATCCTGCAGTAACGCCGGTGGGGTACTGGTAAGAGAGTCCAGTTGCGAAACAGTTTTTCGAAGAGCCTCCTTGATCGCCTGCTGAGCCGCGGCCGTCATTTGCGATTCGGCTTCACCCACGGAAGATGGACGGCTGGACTGAAGTTCTTCCTGCCATTCGGCAAGATCAAGAGCGTCACCGGCCATACCAAGCAGCGTTTCACGATCCTTCATCATCTGGGCCGCCATCGCACTGCTGAGCATACTATTGAGCTGCTGAGACATGGATTGCAGGTCTGCACTCATTCGACTCATCGACTCAACATCCGGCATGCTGCCGTCACTAACCATTTGCTGCATCTTCTTCGCGTTTTCTTCGACCGACTCCAGCGATTCCGGCTTCGAACTCGAGGCTTCGGACATGCTGTTATCTACATCCTCGAGTAAATCCCCGACTTCCTTCAGCAGCTCCCGTTCTCGTCGTAGTCGGTCCTTTTCCGACGTTTGAGCCAGCCGAGCCTGTTGTTGCGAGAGGTTCTCAGCCCGAGCGGAGAGTTGAGCCAGCTCACGATCCCGTTTCAACATGTCAAGATATTGCATCGCGCTTTCCAGACGTTCCTGAAGATCCGGAAGCATCTCCCGCATCTTCTCGACCGCATCCCGCACATCGTTCCAGGACATCTCGGCATTGTCTTCGTCTGGTTTGAATAGTACCGAATCCCCGTACTCCTCGACAAGATCCTGGATAGCATCCTTGACCTCGTCCATCCTTCGAACGACATCCTCGTTAAGAAGCCCTTCCTCTTTCATCCGGCTCACCGCATCCTGGAGGGCTTCGACCGCCGACTGAAGGGAATCGACCTGATTTTCATGGTTCTTCCGAAGGTCTTCCATGATCTTTTTTTCTTCCCAGGAGAGCTGCTCTTTTCCTTTGGCCGTACGGATGAACCGCTCCAACTGCTCCTGCATGGACTCCTGCTGTTCATGCACCGACGACAACTGTCGACCGGCCAGTTCCTCTTTCCGCACGACATTCTCGTGGATTTCGGCAAAACTTGGAATCCGATACCAGAATGTATCGCTGAATGCCCGCTGCGGAGTCCCGTATGGCTTGGAATCCCGTACCATCGCCCAGTAGAACACCGTGTCACCGGGATACAGACCGGCATCGGTCAACTCCCAGTCCAACTCTCTTCGGACCAGTTTATTTCGTTGTGGAGGCGTGATATCCCATCGGCGCACAGAATCGTCCGTACTCACCCGCCATTGCAGCTCCATCTCCCGAATCCCGAGATCATCGGATCCTTCGACCCATAGGGTTTCCCGCATCGCAACGGAAAGCGATGCGTTGCGCCCCGGACGCAATATCCGCACGGATGGAAGGTAATCCGGTATTATGTCGATGAAGAACTCGGGAAGCGAATCATTTCTCTGACCGAGGGTGTCGGACAAGGAAAAAGAATAGGAATGGGGGCGCCACACGGTCACCTCGCCGGATGCCTCCGCGCCGGCGATCGAAAGATCAAGCGTATCCCCCCGGACCGGAACGTATTCGGCTTTCCCCAGTGGGAAATGTGATTGAAGAGAAAATCCAACCTTTGTACCGGCATAGGCGGCCAGAGAGCCCCGGCCATCCTTCAAAGTATCGATCTTTCGTCCGGTATAGCGCGGCGGTGTGACGGTCAGCCGAATCGACTTCAGAATGGGCGGCTCTACAACATCAATCGTTTCGGGACCGAAAACGACTCCGCCAAGCGAGAACCAATACTCATGTGAGCGAGTCAAGGGATCGGTAGTGAATACAAAGTCTCCGTCTTCGCCCGACGACAAGAACCGGCGCATTGTTTTTCGCTCGTCAAGTGCTCGCATTGAAACACGGGCGGAAGGATACACGACATCGTTGGGACTACACCGGAGCTGAAGCACCGCCCCGCGCGGAACCGTCGCCCTGCCGGGGTAAAGGTTGGCCGTAGGCGATTGAAACATGGTGAGCGGTAGTTTGCGATATGAATAAAGCGACGGATCCATGAAAACCGTCGAAACCGCGAACGCCACTATCGAGGCAGCGGCCACATAATAGCGATTTCGACGATGAATGCCCTCGAGGCGCCGAGGAAACCGCTCGAGAGCGGATACCGTCTCGGCAACGGCTCTCTCTCGTAATTCCCGGGATGTACCGGCAATCTCATCAGCGCCAAGCTCAAAGGCAATCCTGAGTGAGACATGCTTGTCCGGACGTTGCGCGTCGACAGCTTCGGCGACCTCGATAAACGAAGGCTTGCGGATAACCGCGGATACGACGATACCTGCAATGGCGAGTGCCGTCGCCGCGACGACGATGACCCACGCCAAAGGGAGCAGTGTCCATGGGAAAACCGCAAAGGCGCCAAAAGCAACAAGACTGAATATGGAAAACAAGGTGAGAGCAAGCGCCAGGCGATTCGCCGTGCGAGCCACAACTATCCGGCGCCGATATCGCCGCAGAGCCTGAATGATGTTTTTGTAGTCTTCCATTTTTATTCGGGGCCGTCTCTCGCTACGGCTAAGAATTTATTTATTTCCATATCGTGGGACCTGTCGGTGCAGCCTGTCTTGTGGATCGCATTCAGGGCACCGGTTGCAGAAACCATCCCAGGACATTGACCCCCATACGCAACGCTGCCTCATGCAGTTCCGGACCGTCGTTGTGGACATGAAGGTCCTCCATACCATCACCTATGTCCGCGCTATACGTATAAAACACCACCAGTCGGTCGTCAAAGAAAATCCCCATCCCCCGGGCCGGAGCACCGTCGTGTTCGTGTATCTTGGGAGGTCCGGGAAGATCGTACACCGATCTGTAGATCGGGTGTTCAAGCGGTACCAGCACCAGTGGATTCTCAGGAAAGAGCGCTTTCATCTCACGCCGAAATGATTTATCGAGACCGTAATTGTCATCGGCCCAGAGAAAACCACCATTAACCAGATACGTTCTCAGCCGAAGACGCTCCTCGTGAGAGAATCGGACGTTTCCGTGGCCGGTCATATAGATGAACGGATACCTATGAAACTGTTCATCGAAAATCTCTACCGTCGCGACGGTGTCACACAAAGAGACATCCGGGAGCCGATCGCGCACTGCTTTCGCCAGGTTCGGCAACGATGAGGGGTTGGCATACCAATCCCCGCCGCCTTCATACTGAAGGCGTGCTATCGTGAAATCGCACTCGCCCCCCCAAGTAACCGCGGCGGTAACGAGCAGGACCCGGAACGGCACGAAAAGTATTTGTTTTAGCATATCACTGATAAAAAAATAAGCCATCAGCACGTGTTAATTGATATTACGATCGAACGATCACGGCATTTGCGTATCGTTTGTAATCCAAAGAAAAAGGGCGCCCGTATCAAAGAAACGAGTCGCCCCGATATTTCAATCTACTTTTTGTCCGACGCCATGGACGAAACTCCAGCCCAGGCTTCGCAATCGACTCACGGCATTCTGCGTAAGCTGTTGCACGATCTTGACTTAGAAAAATGCTCAAGGTATCTCCCCGGATACCCCTGCGCTTTTTCTAAGTCAATCTCGCACAACATCTTACGCATACTGCTCTATCCCTCGGCTCCGCTCGGGACATCGCCTCGGCATTTCGGCTCCGCTCAATACATCGCTCCGCTCGGTACGGCGTCTCTCGACTGCGAAACCTGGGCTAGGACTTGATCGGCCATTTCTTGTTCCACAGCACGAGAGTCGGGCTGGCTATGAAAATCGAAGAGTAGGTTCCGACCAGAACACCGGCAAGGAGTGCTCCGGAGAAATATTTAAGCACATCCCCGGTGGTGAAGAAAAACCCATAGATTGTGAGCACAACCACGAATGTCGTAACCGACGTAATTACGGTTCTGCTCAGACTCTCATTTATACTGGTGTTCACTTTGTCCTCAAAGCTCGTCCTGGATACCGAACCCGACAGATTTTCACGAATCCGGTCGAACACAACAATCGTATCGTTGAGTGAATACCCTACAATAGTCAGAAGCGCGGCTATGATCGGTAGAGATATTTCGACGTTCAAAACTGAGAATACCCCAATGGTAATCAACACATCATGAAACAGCGCAATGATCGCCGCTATGCCAAAAGGGAGATTGAATCTCAATCCGATGTAGATCACGATAGAAACAAGGGACAGAAGGATCGCCCATATAGCTTTCTGCTGAAGCTCACCCCCGATTTTTGGACCGACGAGTTCGGTTCTTCGAACGGTAAATCCGTTGCCTGGAAATGCATTGCTCAGAGCTTCCTTTACCTGTTCGCTTACCTCGGTTGTCTGCTCTCTGGCCTTGACCACAATCTGGATCTCGGCATCTTCCACAGCACCGATTCGTTTGACTTCGGGAGTGCCGTAACCCAGATCCGTGATGACGCGCTGGACTTGCGCACGATCCTCGGCGATCGGTTCATCGAATTTTACCTGCATAAGGGTTCCACCAACGAAATCGATGGACAAATTAGGTCCCATTCCCTGCCGGTAGGGATGATAAAGCAAAGAAAGAACTGTAAGCACAAGAAGAATTGCGGAGAATACAAAGGCATTCTTGCGATTACCTATGAAATTAAAATGCGGATCACTGAACCACTGCATGCGGATTCCTTTTCTAGTCTCAGAGTTCTTGTCCCGTGTTGTCGTTGACGATCGCACCGGCCGACAGGCGACACCGGTGCGACGATCGGCAAACGCCACACTAGATGCTCAATTTTTTTATGCTCTTGGAACCAAGGGAAACGTTATAAATAACTCGTGTTACATAGAGCGAAGTGAACAAAGATACGAGAATACCAATAATCAGTGTAACGGCAAAACCTCTGATCGGACCGGTACCCACCCACATCAGGATAACCGCGGTAATAAGCGTTGTGAGGTTGGCATCCATAATTGTGGTGAACGCCCGGCTGTAGCCGGAGTCTATTGCACTTCGGACCGTCTTACCGATTTTCAGTTCTTCCCGTATTCGCTCAAATATGATGACATTCGCGTCGACAGCCATTCCGATAATCAGAATGATGCCGGCTATGCCAGGAAGGGTCAGTGTAGCCCCGGAAATGCTCGCCATAATCGCAAGCAGAAAAATAACGTTAAGCATCAGGGCGATATCGGCGATTAGACCACTCAATTTATAGTAAGAAACCATGAACCCGATTACCAGAAGAAGCCCGATAAGGAACGCGTACATTCCTTTCACGATGGAATCCTGTCCGAGAGACGGTCCAACAGTACGTTCTTCAATGATATTCACGGGAGCGGGAAGAGCACCTGCCCGAAGCACTACAGAGAGGTTTCGGGCCTCTTCCATCGTGAAGCTGCCGGTGATCTGCGCCTGACCGTTCGGTATTTTCTGCCGGATCTGGGGAGCGGAATAAACCGTGCTGTCGAGTACGATCGCCATGAAACGATTAACATTCTGACCGGTTACCCGTGAGAATTTGCGTGCGCCCTGGCGATTCAGCTCCAGACTGACAACCGCCTGTCCGGCATCAAGACCGCCCTGCGCGATCTGCGATGTGGCATCATTGATGATATCACCCCGAAGCTCGGCCCGCCGTTTCACATAGTAGAGAGGTCGATACTCTTTGTTTCCAAGGGTCTCAACCTCATGTCCCCACAGGAATTGACCGCCACCGAGTCCGGCCAGCTTCAACGCGTCCTGAACATCTTTCCGATTCAATATCGCCTGTACTTTAGCTCTGTCGTCGAGATCAACGCCGATCATACCGGACTGCATACCGATCAAATACTCGCTGAAAAGCTCTTCGCCTTCGTCTTCGAACTCTTCACCCTCGACAACGCTTTCCTCACCCTCGGCTGTATCCTCGGCTTCATCGGCACCTCCGAAAATGGCCTCAGCCCTCTCCTGTTCCTCTTCGTCTTCGACATCGGCCGTATCTTCGTCCGCGGTGGTATCCGTTTGCGGCATATCACCTTTCATGACATTATCAATGACCCGTATCGCTTTCTGAATGTCCTCGCGCTCAAGAAGCAACTTGAACTCCAACTGAGCAGTAGAACCTATAACATTTTTAGCGGCTTCTTCGTTGCTCAACCCTGGTAGTTCTATGATCAGGCGATCCGATCCCTGTTTCTGTATCGTGGGCTCGGCAACTCCCAGGGCATTGATTCTGTTCTCAATAACGGCATACGCGCGATCCAACACGTCGTCTTGCTCTTCTTTGGGGAGCTTCGACCGGTCGACCTCAAGCACAAGCCGCATGCCGCCCTGAAGGTCCAGCCCCAGATTTATTACATTATCCAGGACTTTCGGGTTCTCCTGCCGGTACTCACGCCGTTCCTCCGGTGATTTGGCGTAGTAGCTGAACGAGGGATATAGTTTCCACATCGCCAGAACGGCGATACCGACAATAATGAGGATACTAATGGGTCCGCTCTTTTTCATTATTGTACTCGAATCCTTTCCGTACCACCCTCAGGTGTTTGTATCAGTTTCACCGCTTCGTCCCAGGAAATTTTTTACCTGCTCAACGATATCCTTGGGGTTCTGGGGTTTGGTGAGATATTTGTCACACCCAACCCGTTGTCCTTCGCGATAATCGTGCTCCTGGTTCAACGCGGTAAAAAGAATGACTTTTATGTCTCGCGTTTCCGAATTGCTTTTTATCCATTCACAAACATCAAATCCATTCTGGCCGCAGAGAATGATGTCGAGGACGACCAAATTCGGATGTTCTCTTTTTACGAGCTGAATCGCTTGATTGGCTGTGACCGCCTCAAAAACCGTAAACCCCTCCAATTCAAGGAAGAGCCTGAGTATTTTCCTGATCCCCGCTTCATCGTCGACGAGGAGAACACGGGGCGAACCCGTCATCAAGCAACTCCTTCGCAAAACTTCCGATCGCTGAATTACGCTCGAACCGCGCCCGAAAGTTATACTTTGCGATCGAGAAAGATACATCTTTTGGGAATGGGTTCGCAAACCCCTCGCGGGAAAAAAATGTTATTTGCGCTCTAAGGAAAGGAGAAAAAAAACGAATTTCATGTCCCTTGATAGTTTTCAGTCCGCTGAATTGACTCCTCCCGCTCCACTTTCTTCCCTGTTTTGACCGCCGCCGGCTTCCGAATCCCGCTGCAAAAATGTTATAACATCCCTGAACATCTCCCTGTTCTCCGGTCGAAGTTCGGCGAGGTATCGATGAGCTTTGAGCATAACCGCTTCAAGCTTCTGAGTATCCGAATTCGCTTCAGGCACCTCTTCCAATTCACCGGCACCGTGCCGCGTGATATCGCTCACAACGTTGAATATCCTGTCGAACCCAAGGCTCAAAAGCGCGTCGTTAACCGTCTCATTGGTGGAGATAAGTGTAGGCTTCTCATTGAAATGGCGACTCGAGAAGTCCCGCACTCGAGCGAAAAGCCCAAGATTCGTACTATCTATGTAGGTGGTTTCGGTCAGATCAATCAAAAAGCTGGTTATCGACTGATCAGTGAAAGCTCTCTGCAAAAAAGCATCGAGAGCCGGACTGATTATATAGGTAACCTTGCCAACCGGCTTAATAACGCAGGTGTTATTCCACCGTGCATATAAGAACTTTCCTTCTTTTGCGCGGTTCATACAATCTCCCAATCTGTTCGACTTCACGCGGTCGGCCGTGAAAATTTTGCATCGACTTCTGGAGAGGACGGCAGACTGGAGGATGAAGGACTGACAGGATAATTAGGTATATGTCCAATGAAACCTCGGAGCCGACCATCGGCACCCTTTCGACCGCATCGACAAAACCGATATAGGCCGTTCCAAGGGATTATTCTCATATTCCCCCGCCGAGTGCTCCGACCGCTCGCTCGGCAAGGGTTAAATATACATAGAATGGGAAACTCCCCGTCAACCGAGTAAGGCCAATCGGTCCGTCTCATCTATTGTACGCAATTCCCGCGCCGCTTTCTACGTATATTTCCGGTATTCCGGATATTCACTTCTTTGGTTTTTCCGATCGAAAGACTACAGAACCTGCGTATCGAAAAACCGGAAGAATACGTTCAAAAGCGCATTGAATTTATGGCAACACCGGATAAGCAGGAATTACGCGACTCACTGAAATCCCTTCCCAGGTCACCCGGCGTGTACCTGATGAAGGATGCGGATAATCGAATTCTGTATATCGGCAAAGCAATAGACCTTCGCAGCCGAGTACGATCGTACTTCTCGGACCCGGCAGCCGATCGTATTCAGATTCCGTCGATGGTGCGGAAAATCGACCATATCGACTGGATTGCCACAACTAATGAAACTGAAGCTCTAATACTTGAAGCTAATCTGGTTCGAGAACAAAAGCCTCAGTATAACGTAGAGCTGAGGGATGACAAGCACTATCCGTACCTCAAAGTTACCTTGAGCGAACCTTTCCCGCGCCTGATTGTGACTCGAAGAGTCGTGGACGACCGATCCCGATATTTCGGGCCGTATACAGAGGTACGCACGATGCGGCTAATGACGGCTTTTGCACGAAAAATTTTTAAAATTCGAAACTGCAATCGACGCCTGCCGACTGCAAAACCCCAACGCCCCTGCCTGAACTATTCGATGGGATGGTGCGCCGGCGTATGTGGAGAAAAAACAACCCGGGAGGATTATGCCCGGAACGTGGCATTGCTGTGTGAGTTCCTCCAGGGACGCCAAAAGGAAGTGATCGCCGAACTCGGTCGACGCATGGAGGCCGCATCGAATGAGCTTGCGTTTGAGCGGGCCGCGGAAATCAGGGATCAGCTCAGGCTTCTGGCAAAGAGCCCCCGCTACCAACGAGTCGATCTGCTTTCATCCGATTCCAATACAGATGTATTCGGATTTGATGAATACCAGGGCAAGGTATGTCTTTGCGTCCTGAGTTTCCGGCAAGGCGTCCTTCTGCGGAAACGGCATTTTGTATTCAGCTTCAAGAAATGGACAGCCACCCGACTCAACCCCGAAAGCCTTCTACTGCAATTCTATCGAGGTGATCGAAGCGAACGCCCCGATGAAATCATTCTCCCGGCCGACGCGGTATTCAATGAAGAACTGGTAAAATCCTGGTTCTCCTCGGAGTTCGGGAAATCGGTGGGCATCGTAATTCCTAAAATCGGAAAGAAACTGCATCTTATCGAAATGGCGAAAAAGAACGCACGGTTGTATATCGTGGGCGCTCCACAGGCCGATGGGGACAATAAGCAGGTTGATCTGCTTAAGGAAGTCCTCGAACTCCCTCACCGCCCTACTACGATCGAGGCATTCGATATTTCCAACCTGGGGGAGTCTTTTGCGGTTGCCGGGATGGTCCGTTTCACCAACGGCAAACCCGATAAATCGCAATACCGACGGTACAAAATGAAAACGGTGCAGGGACAAAACGATTTTGCAATGATGATGGAAACCGTAGTCCGAAGAATGTCTCGCCTCACCAGGGAAGAAAAACCACTGCCGGACTTGCTGCTCATAGACGGTGGGAAAGGACAGTTGAGCGCCGCGGCCTGTGCACTGAGCCAATTCGAGAAAGTCCCCATGTTGGCCTCCCTGGCAAAAAAAGAAGAACTGTTGTTCGTCCCCCACCGAAGCGAACCGGTTCGGCTCGAAGCGACGCATCCCGCACGCAGGCTGGTCGAAAGGATTCGTGACGAGGTTCATCGGTGGGCGGTCGGATATCATCGAAAACTGCGAGGGAAACAATACCACAGCTCCTCACTCGAGAAAATTCCCGGTATTGGACCCGCAAAAACAAATGAACTACTGAAAACCTTCGGATCTCTCCGTCGATTGAAAGAAGCCTCGGTGCACGAAATAGCCGGGGTAAAGGGGTTTTCCGAATCGACCGCCGCAAAGCTCCTGAAACTGCTGAGAGAATGACTCCGCCTTCGGGGCTTTCTGCTCTTTTCTCCCGAAATTATTTTTCTACTACATAATGTATGTTTGAAACCCTATTCGTTTTATCCTTGTCCCGCAGGGCTGGATCATGACGAACGGAGCGCCAAGATCGTGCAACAGCTTACGCAGAATGCCGTGAGTCGATTGTCCAAGTCGGGTCAAAACCGCTCATCCTGTCATCCAGTCGCACACTCGGAGTATTTCTATGCCCCTTTCCTGGATTATTTTGAATGAAGTCCACGGTCTCGGCCCGGTCACGATCAATCGACTGCTGGCCCGTTTCGGATCACCTGAAGACATACTGAAGTTGTCTGCCAGTGAGCTTGAAAGATGCGGCATAGTATCGCCCAGCATCGCCGAAGCGCTGAAATCGAGCCGAGTGCACGCCGGGGCGGAGCAGGTTCTCGAACGAGTGAGCAAGTGCGGCGCCCGCGTTCTCACTCTTGAAGACCAGGACTATCCGGCCGTTCTCAAGGAGATTTTCGCTCCGCCACCGGTTCTGTACACTCGCGGATCGCATGCCGGCCTTCAGCGTCATGCAGTCGGAGTGGTCGGCACCCGAAGACCGACACGATACGGAGAAAAAGCCGGCGCAACGGTGACTTCGGAACTGACACGACACGGCCTGGTCATTGTAAGCGGTCTCGCGCGTGGCATAGACACTATCGCTCACGAGACGTGCCTTGCCGAGAAAGGAACAACCACAGCCGTGCTGGGGTGCGGAATCGATCGAATCTATCCTTCGGAAAACAGAGACCTTGCCGAACTAATCGTGAGTAAAGGTGGATGTATCGTTTCCGAATTTGCACCGGGAATTTTCCCTGAAGCCCGCAATTTTCCAAGGCGCAATCGTATTATTAGTGGGTTGTCTTCAGGGGTGATTGTTGTCGAAGCCGGAAAGAAAAGCGGGGGTTTGATTACTGCCAATTACGCCCTGCAGCAGAGCAGAGAAGTTTTTGCGATACCGGGTTCTATTTTTTCTAATATGAGCGACGGTACGTTCGAGCTTCTTACACAGGGCGCAACTCCCATTCGAAACGGAAGAGATGTTCTCAAGAACCTTCAGATGCCGATGCTTCCTCGACCGATATCCGGTATCATACCGAAAGCTACGCTGCCTTCGACGGAAACTTTAAGTGCTCAGGAGCAGCTCGTTCTGGAGAAACTGACTGATGCACCTCTCGATCCCGATGGTATCGCCGATAGAACCGGACATTCCCCCTCCGATCTGTTCGGGATTCTGCTGAATCTCGAGCTGAAAGGGTTCATAACTCAATTGGCCGGACAGAAATACGTGAGATTATGAAAAAACGGTTAGGTCGAATTACGCTTTTGGTGATTGCGGCTGCTCTCGTCTATTTTCTTTTCAGTGGGAAGGACGGGCTTATCGGTATATATGGCCTTCATCGGGAGACCCAGGCGATGCGGGAAGAAATGAAGCAGCTCGACAAAGAGATTGATTCTCTCCGTACTGAAATCCGTCGACTGCAATCCGATACCGCCTATATAGAAAAAATCGCTCGGGAAAAACTCGGTATGGCCCGCGAGAATGAACGGGTGTACATATTCACGGAGGACGACGACTAGCCGATGGTTACCAAGATTGTTCGCCAATTCCGAAATAACCTGATCACCGGGTTTCTGCTCATAATACCTCTGGGAGCGACCATTTTTGTTATCAAGTGGCTGCTTACGACGGTCGACAACCTGATTTCCAGGAACTGGTTTCCCGGCGTCGGACTCCTTGTAGTTCTCACTATCGCTTTCGTGACCGGCATTCTGGCGAAAAACTATTTCGGCCGAATGATTATTGACACGGGAAACGCGATTTTTGCGAACATCCCGCTCATGAACAAAATATACCTCGGCATTCAGCAGGTTGTCGACGCGGTGACTGGAACAAACAAACGGTTGTTTGAGAAAGCGGTACTTCTGGAATATCCCAAGGAGGGATCATTCTGTATCGGATTCGTCACATCCCGAACCAGCGGCGAGATCCCAAAGAAAGTGGGGGTCGATATGGTAAGCGTCTTTGTACCGACCACGCCCAATCCCACCAGCGGTTTTCTTCTGTTCCTCCCCACTTCCAAGGTGGTGGATCTTGACATGTCAGTCGAAACGGCTGTTAAGCTCGTTATGTCGGCCGGAATGGTGAACTCCGACACTCTGAAAGAAACCAACGCCATGTACGAACTTCCCAAGCATCTGAAAAAGTTCAACTGGCTTAACATTCGCAAGCGAAAAAATCCCGACCCAAGAGATTAGCCGTTGCGGAATCGGGAAGTGCGAACTCGTGCATACTCGACTCCGGGACAGAGTGTAGTGCATGCCTTTTTCTGGTACAAATTGCAACAAATCCGGAAACCCGAATGGCCGCGATTAAAACAAGAGCCGTCGTACTGCGCACGATCCCGTATCGGGAATCCAGTTGCATTGCCTATCTTCTTACCGAAAATGAAGGTCTTGTCCATACTATCGCAAAAGGTGTACGACGTGCAAAGAACACCTCTTCACATTTTGAGAGGGGGTTCCTTGTCGAGACCGTGATACACATGACTCCGGGACGGGATATGTTCACGATCAGTGGTATCGGTGTACTGAATTTCTACCCCAAAACACGTGCTCACCTTATCCGGAGCGCGTTGCGAGACGCCGCATTTGAAATGGTACTCGGCGCCGTAACTTCCACCGACCCCCACCCGGAGTTGTTCACCCTCGTCACAAACTATCTGGCCGTACTCGAACAACGCCGTGGTGACGAAAGCAATCCGTATCTACTCTGGAGGTTCTACCGAAGTTTTGCCGCGGAACTCGGATTTGCGCTGAATACCCGGCAGTGCGGACAATGCGGGGAAAACCTGAGTAGCTCCGCGGTCTATGTCGATATTCCGCGCGGCATAAGTCTCTGCACTTCGTGCAGACCTCCGGAAGCGGAAAACAGACTGCTTTCTCTTCCGGTCGTGGAGTACCTCAACAGCGGAGGAGCAACCATTCCGGACAACCTCCGGAACCTTTCGCGCGCCGCGATTGATAGTACAACCGATATTATGGTGGCATTCTGTCGTTATCACTTTGATCTCGGACGGGAACTTAAATCAGTAGAGTTTCTCAAGGACTTATGACGCATCCGTGGGAGCCTGGTGTTTTAACCCAAGTTTCGCAATCAACTCAGGAAACGCTGATCTGCAGTCCGTCGTGATTGACTTCAAAATCGACTATTCGTGCGTTTCCCCCCTCACAGTGGGCATCCAGCCGTTCCCGAAGGGCATCGGCCCGCGAAACATCTTCCGAAAGAAATAACGCATACCCTCCTCCCCCGGCGCCGAGCAGTTTCATGCCGACATACAGCCCGGCCGTTTCGCGCAGAATATGTTCGACAGCGTCGGTTGTAGTTCCCGGATGTATGCGTTTGTTTGCATCCCATGAACCGTTTAGCACTCCGGCGAGCCGATGCATGTCCCGCAATGAAACCGCGCGACGGGCATCGAGGGCCAGTTGCCTGACATGATCGATCGTGAAAAGGTACGACGGACGCAGCCCGTTGAATCCATGCACAACATCCTGTAGAATATTCTTCGCCAAACGGGTCACGCCGGTGTAAAACAGCGTGAAGCACCTTCTGTGCTCCGAAGCCGAGAAGAGATAGGGATCCAATCGGTGTACAACGGGAACAGGCTTCAAACCGGCACGACACTCAATGTATTTTACACCGCCCACGACTCCACCTATCTGGTCTTGCCATCCGCCGCCGGTGGTCAACATCTGCTCCATCTGCAAAACCTGCCGAAACAACTCATCTTCAGCATGCCGGAGACCGAAAAATCGGTGAAGAGCCCCAAGAATAGTAGCTCCCAGGATTGACGACGTTCCCAGCCCGGATCCCTTTGGGACGGCGCATAAAAGGGTAATTTCCAGTCCACAACCCACTCCGGACAGCGTGCCGGCCAGATCGGCGGAGCCCGAAGTCTCCGGAGTAAGCCCCAGTAAGCACAGTGCCGCTTTGGGAAGCGCGAACGGGGATGTGGGATTGCGATAATCGAGCAACTGTGCAAATTCGGTCACCGTTTCGCTAAACCCGAGATCAATTGAATGTATGGTTATCCGTGGCTCTGTTGTCGGACGGCAGAATACCTGGATAGGTGGTTGACCGTTCAGGTTGACGGCAAGATTCGTCACCTGTCCACCGCTTCGGAGCGTATAGGGAGGGGTGTCCGACCACCCGCCCGCCAGATCGAACCGAACCGGTGAACGTGCCCACACAATCTGGTCTTCTTTCACTCCCCGCCGAAGTCGGGCGGCATCGTCCCTGGCCGAATAAGTAATCTGAAACGAAAGACGTGTTTCCTCTTCGTTGTACTCACCCGAGGCGACCGACAATGAGCGGTGACGATACGCATGAAGAAGATCGTCGTTGGTTTGGTTCATGCGACTATGCAGCGATTCGGGAATGGATTCCTTCTCGAAAAGGTCGGCGAAGTCGGTCTCGCTCACCGAAACCCATCCGTTACCGTCAAGAATAGATTCCCGCAGACGCCTGGAACGAATTTCAGCCCGTCGGGAATCACGATCGACCGCGCGCGAACGCGCGTTTACTTCGGCGGCAGTAATGCGCGAAGCCGCTCGAAATGTATCCCTCCATTCACCGCCGGCATAGTCGGGGTCCCAAAAGCCTCGAAGAAACAACGGAGAAAAATTCCAGGAATACAAACGAGCCAACGTAAGATCGCGGCATTCGGGGTCCTCCCAGAGTTCCCCGAGACCAAGCCCCCTCTGGGTAAGCCACTGTTCTACCGGAATCCCACACACGACCACACTATTCATATCCCGTTGTCGTTTCCAGGTGTCGTGAATCGAATACACCAAAATCATCGATCCACCTTCGATATCCCGCTGATCTATGCAGATCCCGTATGGCACCGGATACGAAAGATCGACATCACGAAGACCGATGAACAGATTCGCGCCTCCGGCTTCGAAAATCCGTACATTCTCACATGCTTCACAGAAAATCGGCCCCCGGGCTCGTTCGATACTCATGTTGCGACAATTCAGCCGTATGGTGTCGTCGTCGATCCATGGACGCAACTCAGCATTGTCGGGGGTATAAAAAGGCTGCGTATCGCGCCGCGTCAGCTCGAACGAGGATTCGGGGTATTCCCCAAGAGAGCCGAAGTGAAGAAATGATGTCCGGCGAGCGACTACGCCGCGTAGATCTATATCTGAAAACGTTTCATACACCGCGCCGAGAATTTCCGGGTCCACGTTTGAGCGGGAGTGGACCTTGGTGATGAATTCGTCCAATTCGATTCCGCTCAAACAGGCGGTCAGAATCTCCAGATACAAATCGAGTTTAAGGTCACCACTGTGAAGAGTCTCGGCAATAGACCGATTGTGCCGCCCGATTTGTTCACTGAAAGTGAGTAGTCGAGAAGCCGCCGAGGGACTGAATGATACGATTCCGGTATCGAGTGCACATTCCCCCATTCCCTCAAGTAGTGCGTGCTCACGCAAATACTGCGGAGTTTCTTTCTGATGGAAACCAATGACCGTCTGACGGTTCCTGTCAAATTTAAAAACTCCGTGCCGCGCCCCCTGCTCCGGAGGAGCGGGATACGCGAATCCACAGACATCACCCCGGTCTTCGCCGATACTGTCGGTATCGAAATCGATTACTACGTCCCCCGACGCGATAACCAGTTCTCCTTCCCGCCAGGGAAACCTGAGGAACAGCGAAAGCTGAAGATCGAGAACGACCGGAGCGAGTGGGGAACTGCCGGCAACGGGGATTGGCGCAAACAGTTTGCCCTCCGGTGAGTAGCATGGCAGGCGACGGCTTTCCCCCCCAGCATGAATCATGAGTATTCTTTTTCCGCGAAGGAAGGGCTCGGCGACTTTGGCATCGACTCCAAAGTCTTCAACCAGGGCACGTAATGCAAGAAGAGTTCCCCCCCCGCTTCCCACGCGTCCGTTTTCGGGATCACTGTAAACTCTGAAATCGATTTCGCCGGGGTATAACCCATTCTCCACTCTGCGGCGTATGAGCTTTCTGAATATCGATGCCTGCTTTTCATTTGAGGCCGTTATTAAACAGATGTCGAACAGATTCATTTTCACACGCTCCTACCTGTATACGGATGCTTTGTTCAACGGGCGAACAGATACTCTTCAGGATAGATTTCGGTCTCAGTTTTCGCAAGCTCCGGTTTCCCCAAACACAGAATCCCTCAAAAATTTGTCGGGTTTACGGTCTTGCCCAGGTTCAGTCGATTTCGAGGAGCTTGTACAGGCTCGTGGCAGGGACGCGGCTATGGCCCGGCGCGCAGCGCGATTGAATCACGCCGGACCATTGATCTTACTCATTGTCGGGCAAGCACTCTTTGATGTCGTGCAGAATGCCGTCCGGGGTCAGGAGTTCGCGCAACCCGTTTTTTCCCAGATCCAAAAACTGCTGATGCTTCACCGCCAAAACCATTCCTTCATACAACCGATTCGGGGGGGAGGTGAGCATGTCGAGGCCATACTCATCACGAACTTCCTCAGGGTCCGCAACCGGATCCCACACATCAACTGAAACGTTGAAATCCTGAAGTTCCTTTATAATATCGATAACCCGTGAATTGCGTATATCCGGGACGTTTTCCTTAAACGTTATTCCGAGCACCAATACCCGGGCCCCCTTGATTGTATCGCCCTTGTTTATCATCATTTTGATCAGTTCACGGGCATAGTATCGCCCCATGGCATCATTGATCCGCCGCCCCGCTCGAATGATCTGTGGATGATGTCCGATTTCATCGGCTTTGTAGGCGAGGTAGTACGGATCCACTCCGATGCAGTGGCCACCCACAAGTCCGGGCATGAATTTAAGAAAATTCCATTTGGTTCCCGCGGCCTCAAGAACTTCCCGAGTCGAAATCCCCATTTTATTGAAGATGATCTGCAGTTCGTTCATCAAGGCGATATTGAGGTCGCGTTGCGTATTCTCGATTACTTTGGCCGCCTCGGCAACCTTTATTGAGGAAGCCTTGTGGATACCCGCCTTCACGGCAGTTCCATACACTTGGGCGAGACGATCACACACTTCCGGAGTATCCGCGGCAACTACTTTGACGATCGTTGCAAACGTATGGACTTTATCTCCAGGATTGATTCTTTCAGGCGAATAGCCGACATGAAATCCACTTTTCCACTTGTATCCCGACTCACGCTCCAGGACGGGAACACAGATATCTTCCGTGACCCCCGGGTAGACGGTTGATTCGTAGCACACGACCGCCCCCTTTTTCATGTGACGACCCACCGTCTCAGAAGCTCCAATTACCGGACTGAGATCCGGGATTTTGTGATCGTCAATAGGGGTTGGTACGGCAACTATCACGATGTCGGCGCGCGAGATTATTTCCGGATCAGACGAAATCTCGAGAGAAGTGCGTCGTAAATCTTCTTCGGAGACTTCGTTGTTTGGATCTCTTCCCTCTTTGAGAACGGATACTCGCTTTTGATTGACATCGAATCCAGTTACCGGGAAATAATTTGCCAATTCCACCGCCAGGGGCAGACCGACATACCCAAGTCCGACAACCGTCACGTTTGGTGTGCTCATACATTTCACTCACATTCTGCTTCAGATAAACCGCCGGACGATATCGCCGAGGCGGCTCTGGGTCGGATAAAAAACTACACATAAAGCAAACAAGAGGCCGGTTTTGAACGCCCGAGCCGAAAGTCCCATTGCACGAAAAGCTTCCATAGCAATTGACCAGTGCCGTGAGTCGATTGCGAAACCTGGGCTAGTGTGGCGACCGACAATTGCCAAGAATTAATACGGGCGCTCTTCCCGATATTTTGCACATTGCCGGGGCATGAGTTCCCTCACTTTGTCTTCCATTTCTTTGTCACTGATTGCGGTAAGCCGGCCGATCTTCTCGTACTGATCGATAACCCAACGAGCAACTTTGTGAACTTTAATTTTGCTCAGCCGATCCTCACCAGTCAGCCCTAAAAACTCATTGACCCAGAGGGCCACTCCGTCGACACCGCTTTTATCGGTAATGGCTACCCGCGGCGGACGACCGAGCAGTGTTCCGGTATCGAAGATATTGTATATCTTCTCGTTCTGACGCAACCCCCCGGCATGAATCCCGGCACGCGTGGTATTGAACGATTTCCCCGCAAAGGGATAGTTGTCGGGGATCGGCATACCGATTGATCTCATGTAGTCCGCCAACTCGGTAATCACCGTAGTGTCTATCCCGTTCATTGCCTGTTTGAGTGCGATGTACTCAAAAATGGCGGCTTCCAGAGGAGGATTCCCCGTCCGCTCTCCGTACCCGAAGAGTGTTGCATTGGCGGCATTACACCCGTAGAGCCACGCCGTTACGGCATTTACATGAACTTTATGAAAATCGTTGTGTCCATGCCATTCCAGGTTTTCGGATGGAACGCCGCATTCTTGATTAACTTTGTATATCAATTTCGGCACGCTGCGCGGTAACTCGACTCCAGGATAGGTGATACCGAATCCCATGGTGTCGCAAAGCCGGATTTTCACCGACAGCTCGGGAGAAACCTGTGCACTCATTGCCATGAGGCGATCGACCAGGGGTAGCACAAACCCATCGATATCGGCCCTGGTAATGTCTTCCAGATGGCACCGAGGCCGTATACCGGCTTCAAAAGCCGCCGCAACCGCTCGACAGTAGGCGTCGATGCACTCGCCGCGACTTTGATATTTCAATTTCTGGAAAATGTGGTAATCCGAGCAACTGGTCAGCATACCCGTTTCCTTGAGCCCTGCTTCCTTCACCAGTCGAAAATCACCCTCATCGGCTCGAATCCATCCCGTACATTCCGGATATTTCACCCCCAGGGCCCGGCAGCGATCCAACGCTTCACGATCATTTTTTGTGTAGAGAAAAAACTCAGTTTGCCGGATAACGCCGTGTGGGCCGCCCAATTTGGACATCAATGAATAGATCTGAACCATCTGATCGACAGTATAGGGGGGTCGCGCCTGTTGCCCGTCGCGAAAAGTGGTATCGGTGATTACGATATCCCGACTACGTACGGCTTGAGGATCAAACTCAACCGGTTTGCCGTCTATATACTCGGTAATCGGACTGTCGAATCGGATGAGTGGTGGGAGATCATACGGAAAGGTTTCCTCCAGGAGGTTGGGTTCCGAGACTTCGACAACTTCATGCGACCGTTTACCGTTCGCCATCCAAAAACTCCTTTGTCACAATACCGGTTACCGAAAGCACAGACCGTTTGCCGGAAGATACGCGCTGTCCTACGCATAATGGAGGCGTGCGATCCATGTCACCCGCCTCCATTACAAAACCAACCCATTGTATTCGGTCGGCATACCTATACCGGATTACGACATGGATATTAATTAACCCAGGTTTCGCAGTCGAGAACGAGCAGTATGCGTAAGATGTTGTGCGAGA
>CAYFVL010000084.1:0-20566 GCA_964346405.1 uncultured Fibrobacterota bacterium | reverse complement strand
GCAACAGCTTACGCAGAATGCCGTGAGTTGATTGCGAAACTTGGGCTAGCCCAAGCAGTACCGAGCGCCGGGCAGGTTACCGGGACTCCACGATGCAGTAGCTCTTTTTGCCTTTCTGCAGGAGAACGTATTTGTCGTTCAACAGATGGTCGACCGAAATGGTTGCGTTTTCATCGGCAACTTTTTCCTTGTTGATGCTGATTCCTCCGCTGCGAATCAGCCTTCGTGCTTCGCCTCGTGACGAACAGAAACCGCTGATATCGGTCAGTAGCTCAACAATATCGACTCCACGGCTCATTGTGTCGCGAGACGCGGAGACCTGCGGTACTCCGGTGAAAACATCCAGAAAACTTCGCTCGTCCAATTTGCGGAGGGTGTCCGTTGTGGCTTTCCCAAACAGAATCTCCGAGGCCGCAACCGCCTTTTCATACGCTTCATTCGAGTGGACTCGAATAGTGATGTTTTTTGCCAGCGCTTTCTGCAGTATTCGTTCGTGGGGAGCAAGAACATGTTCGTGTTCGAGCCCCGCGATTTCTTCTTTGTCCATTAACGTGAAAACACGTATGTACCTGGAGGCCTCCTTATCACCGCTGTTGAGCCAGAACTGATAGAATTTATAAGGTGACGTCTGTTCCGGATCAAGCCAGATTGCCTCTCCGGAAGCGGTCTTGCCGAATTTCGTTCCGTCGACGCGAGTAACCAGTGGGCAGGTAAGGGCAAATGCCTCTCTGCCGGTTTTTCGGCGAATCAGCTCGGTGCCGGAGGTGATATTACCCCACTGATCGGAGCCGCCCAACTGCAGGATGCAATCTTTGGTCGTGTTCAGATGGCAGAAATCATGAGCTTGAAGAAGCTGGTACGAGAACTCGGTAAACGAGATTCCGGTTTCCAGGCGCTGCTGCACCGAATCTTTTGCCATCATGTAATTGACCGTCAGGTGTTTGCCGGTCTCCCGAAGAAACTCGATGAAACCAATGTCTTTGAACCAGTCGCAATTATTCACCACCTCGGCGGAAAGAGTGCCGCAGTCAAAATCCAGGAAGTTTTTTAACTGTTCCTGAAACCTGTTCTGATTATGCTCAACCTGCCCGCGAGTCATAAGATTGCGCTCTTCACTCTTTCCCGACGGGTCACCAATCAGTGCAGTGGCGCCCCCTACCAGAGCAATCGGTTTATGTCCGGAGCGTTGCAGATGCATCAGAAGCATGATTGCCGCAAGATTCCCAATCTGCAGCGAAGACGCCGTGGGGTCAAATCCCGCGTATCCGGTTACCGGGCTCTTGGCCAGCCTTTCCTGTATCCCGGGAGTCTGGCTGTGAACCATTCCCCGCCATGCAAGTTCTTCAACAAAATCCATAAACGAAAACCTTTCTTTCACCTGAATTCGTCTGTTATGAGTGAGTAATCGACGGTTTCAGCCTGAAGACGGGCGCTTCGTCCTCCTCCCCCTCGGCGGGACGGAATCTGCGTCCGTTTTCAGGATTTTTTCGGACAAGTACTAATTTTTAGCGCTTTTTGCCGAGACCGGCTTTCTTGTTCTCGTAGTGCAAAATCGGGTCGCATTTTCCGGGGAACTTCTCGGTTACCTTGTCCGTGCAGCCGCTCGGGCTCAGCTTATCACAAGTCTGGCAAACCTTTTTGAACCACTCATCGGTGATCCCGGCGGGCTTGTTCGCCCCCTTTTTTGCAGGTTGGCCCAGAGTGTCCAGCTTGGCGATCAGCTCCTGACTCATCTGAGCAAGCTGCTGTAAATGCTGCTGAGGCATTTGGCGTGATGCTATCTGCAGATATACCTGCAGCGCTTCCTGGATTAAAGCTTTTTCTTCCTGTGAAAGCGACATATTCGTATTCTCCTTAGTTTTTCTGTTCTCTCGAAATATCAAAAGAATCGACAAAACGCTAAATGAGGCAATACCGCGGAAAGACTCCTGAGTCCCAGGACGGAAGTTCGAGTAATTTGTAAGCGGTATTGGGATTGCTGTTTGAATTAACCCAATGTAAGACTGTAAAATATATTTAGTGCCTGTCCGGAAACCCCCCGTTCATTGACTCTCGAATTAACTTCGGGAAGATGAACCTGTCGTTTGGGGCCGAAAAAGGGCACCTTTCCGATTGAAATCGGGACTCGGCGTCCATTTTCGGGGGTTTTCGGACAAACACTATTTTTTGTCCGACAAATCCACTCTTTCCCCCACAGGGCGGGATCAGACGGGCACTTCGGCGGGGCTTGAATCGAGAGATTACGCTCGCAGTCCGGTTTTCATTTTCATGTTGGTTCCGAAACCGGTTGTATGAAGAATAAATTGCAGTGAATGCAGAAATGCGGAAATAGAGGAAATATGGCTCATGTGATCTTTGTCTGTACCGGAAACATCTGCCGCAGCCCAATGGCCGAAATTATTCTTCGCGAACGATGGAAGAACGCCGGCTTTGACGGATTAACCGTATCCTCCATGGGGATTCACGGCCTGGAGAGTAAGCCGGCCAGCTCTCTGGCGCAGCAGATTTGTGCCGAAAACGGAATCGACCTTTCGCGACATCGCTCTCGCCCACTTGTTCCGGATGAAATCCGTGATGCTGATCTGGTACTGAGCATGGAGGGTATTCACCAGGAATTTCTCTCTCTGTTTTTCCCTCAGTTCACTGAGAAATTTGCGTTGCTTGGGGCCTGGCCCGAAGTTCCAAAGAGAAAAAACAACATTCCCGACCCGATGGGGGGATCGATCCGAGTCTACAAAAAAGCATACACCCAGATATCCACCCATATCGACCGAATAATCCCCGAACTATCTGCGGAGTTGGGGAAGAATAGCTGAAAATCGAGACTGAGACCGAGATCCGAAACCGGGGTTAATTCAGGTGCCAACCACCATCTACATACAGAATCTGGCCTGTTACATAGGTGTTTTCAATCAGGAAGGCCAACGCCGACCGTAGGGCGCCGAGGTCTCCTACTTTCTTCAGTGGGATGGATTTTTTGAGTTTTTCCAGCTTTTTGCGCGAAGCTCCCGCTGGGGGAAGCATGGCGCCGGGAGCAAGGGCATTCACACGTATTCGCGGAGCGAGTTGGGCCGCAAGTCGCAACGTGAGTTCTTCAAGAAGGCGTTTGGAAATGCGGTAGTTCTGAAATATGAGGTCGGGAGAGTAAATGTGGGCGTCGGTTATGTTGATAATCCAGCCATTTGTGACGCGGTTACTGAACTCCATACTCAGCCTCATCGGCGATATGGCATTTGTGGTGAGGACTTTCATGAAAAGGTTCGGATTGTCGGGGGCGCCGGAAGTATAGATTGAGGCATTGTTGATCAGTCCGACTATTTCTTTTCCCGACGAAACCGCGCGAGCAATCAGCTCTTCGGGATTATCATTCAGGTCGGCATGCAGATAGACGACGCGGTGTTCTTCTATGCCGTTTCGGCTCATCCAGGAGCGTAGGTAACCTTTCGATGAGCGGTAGTGGGCGACGAGGTCATATCCCATTTGCAGGCACTGTTTTGAAAACTGCAGACCCAGGCGCTTTGTGGCTCCGGTTACCAGTACGGCTTTCTTTTTCATAAATACTCCGGGGGGGTGGGGAATGGAATGTGAATCGGTTCAGGAATGTTACCTGGATATATCCAACACGTTTCCACTGGGCGAGGGAACGCTTGGGAAGGTGATTGCGCGAACGGGGCACGAATGTCTCTGGGAACCACGCCATTCTCGAATCGATACAGTTGTGATTCATTATATAAGCGCCGCCGGCAAGGAGGTGGATGACCCGTTTCGCCTGGATTTCATTCTCCCCATTTTCCCCGAGTATGGAGTCAGCAGCCATTATCTGATTCAGCGAGACGGTTCTGTGTATGCACTGGTGCCCGAGGGGCAGAAAGCCTGGCACTGCGGAGCCGGCGTAATGCCGGCTCCGGATCCCCGACGGGGGATAAACGACTTCTCCCTGGGGGTGGAACTGGTTGCCACTGATGGATCGGGATTTACCGGGGCGCAATACCGTTCTCTTTCCTCATTGTGTAGACGGTTTGAGTTAACCTATTCCGCGGCACTGAATTTCGTCGGGCATTCGGATGTAGCCGGAGCCCGCGCGGTAGCGCTTGGACTTCGGGCCATACCAAAACCGGATCCCGGACCACTATTCGACTGGGATCGATTTCACCGCCTTCGCATCACCTGAAACAACAAACGCATCAATATGTTCGGCTGCGAGCATACCGTCCGCAATTGCCTGCACGGCCGTTGTACCCCCATTGACGACATCGCCCCCGGCAAAGATCTTCTTATTCGAGGTCTGCATTGTTTGAGGATCGACATCGATCAAGCCCGAACGATCCAGCTCCACTCCGCTTAGAAGCTGTCGCAGTTTGGTGGAAGGCCGTTGCCCGAGGGCTTCGATGACCAGTTGCGTTGGAAGTACGGCCTCGCTGTTCTCGAGCACGACCGCTTTTCGTCGTCCGGATTCGTCGGCATCACCAAGGATCGTCCGCGCGACTTTCAAGCCCACCAGTTTCCCGCCTTCGACGATATAGTCGAGTGGCTGAGTAAGAATCAGAAATTGTATTCCGGAGGCGAGAGCTTTGTTGCGTTCATTCGGCCAGGCCGGCATCTCGGAAAACGATCTGCGGTAAATTACTGAGACGTCCAGGGCTCCGTTTTCCTTGGCGGTCACCGCGGCATCGAGTGCGGTATTCCCGCCTCCCAGGACACAAACCGATTCCGGCATTGCCGGGATACGCTGTGTTTTTGCAGTCCTGAGGAAGGTCATGGCACTGACAACGCCTTCGAGATTTCGTTTTGATTTCGGAAGAGGAGTCTCTTCGCCGAGCCCGATTCCGACAAATACCGCCGCAAAGTTTTCCAGAAATGAAGATAGAGGTAGCTTCGTGGAGAGTCCTTTCTCTGCATGTATGATCAACCGTTTCTCCTTTTTCGCTTCATCCAGTATTGCCCATATCTCCTCCAGAGCGGTTTGACGCGAAAGCCGATGAGTCGGAATAGCTTCACCGGGGGTTCCACCGGGATCCTCGGACGGATCGAAGAGTTCGACCGTGTGTCCCCGCTCAAGCAGGCCGGCACAGCATGCCAGGCCCGCGGGGCCTGCACCGAGAACGGCTATTCTTTTGCCGGTGCTCTCCCCAAGGGCAACCGCGGCAAGCCCCCGGGCTCGTGCTTCTTTTGCAACATAGCGTTGGATTTCGTGTATTGGGATTGGATTTCCGGAAAACGTATTCTCAACACAGCTTCCTTCACACTGAACTTCCGTGGGACAAATGTAGGCGCAGAGTTCGGGGAAGCTGTTTTTCTTACGAAGGATGGCGTAGGCCTTTTCAATATCGTTGTCTGCAAAAGCTTTGATGAATCCGGGTATGTCTATCCCGGCAGGGCATCCACCACGGCATGTCGGATTTTCGCAATTTCGACAGCGATTTGCTTCATTACGTACCATGTCCGCGGCCATCCGGCGGTATTTTCGGTATTCGGGACCATAAAAATCGCTGTCGCGAACAACACAGCCGGTACGCCCACCGTCTCGCATAATCTGAGTACAGGCCGAGCAGGTGATGCACACTTTTTCCGGATCGAACGCACCTTTTCCCTTAAGGTCTTTAACCGAATCCGGATAGGCAAACGAATTTCGCCCCTGCCCGATCATTGTGGCCCAGCCTTTTGAAACCACCGCCGCTGCGACGTTTGGGAGAAATCTCCGTAGCCAGGAATACCCAGAACCGATTACCGGCACATCGGTGTGCGCTTGTTGAATTTGACGTGAAATATCGATAAAGCGGGCGACGCTTTCCAGAGGGTGGGTTTCGGGGACGGCTACTCCTGCGCTCGGAAAATCAAATGGCCGTCCGAAATGGGGTTCATAGTATGGATTACCTATACTCAAATTTAGAATCGGAAGATCGATTTCCTTGAGCAGGCCAACGAGGCGAATCGGTTCGCTCAGATCGGGAATGTGTCGATCCTTCTGAGAAACACCGAATCCGTAAGGGTATGGTTTGGCATCGAATACATTCATTCGGGTTGTAACGAAAACCTCCGGAACTTCGTTCTTGATTCTACGGAAGGTTTCTACAAGCATCCGTGTTCTGTTTTCGAAACTGCCCCCATATTTGCTGTTTTCCCGCGTATGGGAAGCCAGTAGTTCGGAGAGCAGGTATCGATGACAGCTTTTTATGTCCACACCGTCGAATCCCGCGGCGGCCGCCAGTTTGGCCGCATCGACAAACATACCCTGAAGCTTGTCCAGGTATTCGTCGGTCACCAGAGGGTAATCATCGGGCAGGCTATGCAGATGATCCAGAATGGGAGATCGGTGCGCAATTATCGGTTCGGGTTTTCCGTACGGCTTTGAGTACCGTCCCGAGTGCGTTAATTGTAAAATAAGTACTAAGTTATGATTAGGGCCATACTCTTGATGCGCTTTATCACGCGTGGATGAGACAAGTTGCTTGTAAGTATTTACATTATTGGTATTGATGTGTAACTGATGAGGGTTCGACCGTCCCTCGGGAGTAACGGCAGTTGCTTCAAACCAGATGGTCCCGGTTCCACCGGCGGCATATCGGCCGTAACGCCGGAACGTGAGATCCTGAGGAGTGCCGCTTTCGTCGGCGTCGAAACCTTCCATTGGGTGAACCGCGAAGCGATTTATGGTTGAATGTGAGCCTGTTTCACGCCGAATCGGCACCGAATCAAATAAAATGGAGGTATCATCCTGGTACGGTATGGAAATATCGAGGCGCCGGCATTCGTAGTCGAGATCGTTAAATGTTCTTATATGAAAGCGTTCATGCTTGGCCATGGATGTTTCCCTTAATGAGTCGACCGGAACAAAGCCTCCGGTCCACCGGTGGCGGGTTGCTCGACAACCCGACAGAGGATCGAAAATTGCTTACCAGAGAAGCTAAAATACAAAATGCGGAAATTCATTGGACAAATCGCTGAAAACATTGCAGGCTGAATCTGTAATTTATTGGGTACACAGCCCTTAACTGGAACGAATGGGCTTGCACCCCAAGGGGGAAATAACCATTTTTACTTACTGTCTTACCAAGAGTATGGGGGGTAAAGCGTTGTCACGCAACCTACTAAAGAAAAACGACGGCGCTTGCCGGAAGGAGGTATTTCAAATGACGAGGTCATTGCGATTGGGACTGAGCATGTTGTGCCTGGCCGTCTCATTTGTCGTTGCAGACGAGACTCTGGACAATTTGCTCCGCAGTGGAAAGTACAAAGAAGCCATTGAGTATGCCGATCAGAAGATTCCTCCGGCATCACGTGACGCTGGGACCTGGGTGAAGGTTGCGGAGGCGAATGAGAAAATCGGTCTGACCGAAAAAGCACTTGCCTGCTACATGGTATCATGGCGAATGAACCCCAATGATTACGCTTCGCTTCTCGGGGCGGCGCGGATCTACAACAAACTGGATCAGCCTGAAGAAGCCATGAAAATGGCTGAAAAGGCTCTCGATCAGAAGTTCACCGGTCAAGCCAGTTGGGAATATGCGAGAGCGGCAATTGCTCTGAAACGCCCGGCCGAAGCAAAAAGAGCTCTCGAAAAGGTCATCGAAACCGATTCCGCAAATATCGTGGCGAACCGTGAACTGGGGCTTATCTATTATAATGAGAAAGAGTATGCGAAAGCTGCCGAACTGCTGAAGAAATCGTATGGTTCCGAACCTGATCCGGATGTGGCCTATAAAATAGGTAAATCCTATCTGGAATCCGGAAATACCCAGCAGGCAATCGAGTACCTGAAAGGAGCGATCGAAAAAAAGAAATCTCTCTATCAGGCCGGATTGGATCTGGCGCGCGCCTATTTCGATCTCGGAAAGTACCTTGCCGCGGCAAACGAGTACGATCGGATCAAATCCAAAGTCAAAATGACGGCGGAGGATTATTATAAGCTGGGAGCTGCACTCGAGGAGAGCAACAAGAATCTTGAAGCTGTCGGAGCGTATCGTTCCGCGATCGGCGAATTTGGCAATTCCAAATCGGCGGAAGCGATAAATGCACGTTTGAAGGTGGGTAAGGCGGACCTTGCGGCAAAGAAGTACAAGGATGCCCTGGTGCACCTCCGCTTTCTGGCAACCGCCGATCCGGACGCCAAGACAGTTCGCGATATCTACTTTCTCCTTGCCGATGCCTATGTCGGGACAAACAATTCTTCCCAGGCCATAGAGAACCTGGAGAAAGCGATTTCATTAGATTCAAAGAATATCGAGGCGTATGCACGACTGGCCGACCTTTATGAAAAGAACGGTATGCAGTCCAAAGCAAAAGCTACATACGAAAAAATGATGTCGCTTTCGCCCAACGACCCCAATGTGTATCTGACACTTGGTGAATACAACCTGAATGCGAAGAAATACTCGGAAGCGATTAAACTTTTTGTCAAGAGTAACGGGCTGCAGAAAAGTGCCGCCGCTCTTGAGGGAATCGCCATAAGTGCGGCGGCCCTGGAACAGTGGGATAAGGCGCGTGACGCTGCCGAATCGGCTATCGCAATGAACGGCGATCTGGTTGAATCCCGCAAAGTACTCGCTGAAGCGTATTTCCGATCGAAGAACTACCAGGGAGCAATTCCGCATTTGGAATTCCTGGTCACCAAAGAGCCGAAGAGTCTTGAATACTGGACAAGCCTGGCCGAGTGTTACGATAAGACCGGAGACAAACAGAAACTTGCCGAAGCGGATAAGAAAATCATTTCACTCGACAAGAAAAACGTCGATTCTCGTCGACGCTTTGCCGAATACTCACTGAGAATGAAAGATGAAGATACGGCATATGAGTTGTACAAAGAACTTGCCGTTCTGACTCCGAAAGATGCATCGGTATTCAAGAATCTGTTCCTGCTTGCAAAAGAAAAGCGTGAGAAAAAACAGGCGATTCAGTATCTCAAGGATTATCTCGCCCTGAATTCAAATGACGCCGAAGGGCAGAAAAATCTTGGAGATCTTTTGTATGAGACGGGTGATAAGGACGGTGCACTGGCCGCGTACCGCGCCGCTTTGAAGATCGATCCTACGATCAAGGGTTTCCATAAGCAATATGCGGAATTGGTAATCGCTAAAGGGCAGACCGCGGAAGTGATCACCGCGCTTAGTGGTGTTATCAAAAGCGGAGAAGCCGATTTCAACACGTACTCGACTCTGGGGTCAATCTATCAGGAGAGAAAAGATTACTCCAAAGCTATTGAGATGTACCAGAAAGCACTTCAGATTGATCCTCAGAACACCGAAACTCTGGTTAATCTTGCAGAGAGTCAATCTTTGAGTGGTGATATCGGTGGTGCCGTGATCACCTATGAACAGGCGATCATGATGAACCCAAATCTCAACGAAGAGTATAAGGCTCTTGGCGACCTGTATACCGAGCAAGGCAAAAAGAAGCAGGCTATCGAAGCGTACGAGAAGTATCTCGAGAAGTCTCCGAACGATCAAGCGATCGCAAAGACGGTCGGGGACTACTATTTCAATATGAAGCAGTATGACAAAGCCCTGAAATCCCTTATTCTGGTTAAAGGAGAAATGGCGGAGGTTTTTTCCCATCGCCAACAGGTGGCCGAGGCGCGGTTTCATACTGAAGATTATAAGGGCGCCATTCCGGTTTTACAGAGTTTGCGTGAACGGAATCCTAAGCATGATACGTTGAGGGATCTCCTGACTATGCTCGCAAAGGCGTACCAGAAGGTCGGTGACAAGAAAAATGCCGCCGAAGTTCTGGCTGCGTATCTTGCAATGAATGGTGTAAGTGATTCTGAAGCCGCGTATCGGCTTGCGTCTCTGTACGAAGATATCGATCCGCCGGCAGCCGAAAAAAGATACGGGCTCAACATCCAGTATTACCCGAAAGACTATCGTAACTACCTGAAACTTGGAATGATTTACAGCAAGGATAAGGCGACGTTACCAAAGGCTGCGAAAATGCTGGAACGTGCTGCCGGTCTTGCCGGTGAAATGCCGGGAGTGTGGCTGGAAATCGCTCAGGTGTATGGTCGGATGGATAAGAGTGATCAGGAGTTGGAAGCCTACAAGAAATTTATGGATGCAGACCCGAAAAATGCTCAGGAACCCAAGATCCTTCTTCGGGTAGGGAATCTTCTTCTGGAGAAGAAGAAATATACCGAAGCCATAATCAATCTTGAGACCGCCAATACTCTGGCCCCGGGAACCCAGGATGTGATGCTGTCCCTGGCCAAGGGGTATCTCAGGACGAACCGGGCTCAGGAAGCCGTGACGTTGCTTGAAAAGGCCAAGGCGAAAACGCCTGAGGATGTAGAGATTCGAAAAAATCTCGTGGAGGTATACCGTAAGCTTGGCGACACCAAACGTGCGAGAGAAGAGCTGAAGAACTTGATCGACAAGAAACGCGACAATTCGCTGTTGCTTCTCTATGCCAAAATGCTCATGGAGGACGGCAAGTACAAGGATGCCGCGGACGCGATTGAAGATATCCGGGCAACTGATCCGGAGAATATCGACGCCTTGATGACCCTTGCCGCGATTCAGCGTGCGCGTAAGAAGTATGACGATGCGATCGAGACGTACAAAGAAGTGATTTACATCAATGCGGATTATGCACCGGCTATCTATGAGCGTGCGGAGGTATACCTCTTGCAGGAAAAACCACAGTGGGCGCTCAAGTTCTACCAAAGGGCACTGCGGGCGGCGCCGGATTTCGCACTGGCGGAGCTGGGTCTTGCCAAAATCGCGAAACTGCAGAAAGATCAGAACAAGTACGCCCAGCACGTACGCAAAGCGTACAAGCTCGATCCGAATAATTCGCTGATTAAGGATGCCTACGGTAGTCTGAGCCGCTGACATGAAGAGTCGGTATCGCAGGAATGTTTGTGCGGTCATCCGTCGTACGGGTGACCGCACAGTATTGGTATGTCACCGGGTGGGAATGCCCCCCGAGGAAGGATGGCAGTTCCCACAAGGGGGAAGAAAAGATGATTCCTCACTAACCGACGACCTTCGCAGGGAACTGCGTGAGGAAATCGGTACCGACTCGGTTGAGGTGCTGCGGATTTCTTCGAAAACCTATTTTTACGATTTCCCACCACAGGGAGATCACAAAAAGGGATATACGGGGCAGCAACAGCAATGGGTTTTGGTGCGTCTGACGGATGAAGAGGGGATACACTTCGATCATGAACCGAGGGAGTTTGATCGATATCAATGGGTTACCCCGGAAGAGGCGCTGGAGAGGATCGTACCCTTCAAGAAAGAGGTCTACCGGAATGCACTTACGGATCTGGAACTTCTTGCGAAAGGATCCGGCTGAAGAAACCGGCCCTGCTACAGACATACTGGATATGTGATATTTTACAGGGATCGGCATTTTTGCAATGTCGGTCCTTTTTTCGTGGCCTTGTGAGAGGTACAATATTCCGTGAGGAGAAGACGTAATTCACATGACTGACAAACTTGAGGACAGGAAGCACTTCGAACAGTGGGTAAAGGGAAATTCCGAGGGATTTGCTGAACTCTACGACAAGTACAAAAATAGAGTTTTTGCGTTTTTGCTTCGGATGACTAACGATAAGGAGCTTGCGGAAGACCTCCTTCAGGAAACGTTCCTGGCGGCTTTACGCAACGCCAACCAGTTCGATCCGAACAGAAGCTTTTTGAGCTGGCTTTTCGGTATAGCGCACAAGCGGACGATTGATCATTTCAGGCATGTAAAGGTCGAGAATGAGCATCAGGACGACACGGAGCGCTCGGTAGGGACAAAGTTGCAGACGCAAGATGACTTTGTAAGTAACCAGCGGTTACGTAATCTTATAAACGATGCAGTCAAAACACTCGATCCCCTTCAGAGGGAAGTATTCCTTCTAAGGGAGTTAGGGGCGGTTCCGTTTAAGGAAATTGCAGCCATTATGGATTGTCCCATAAATACTGCGCTTGGCAGAATGAGGCTGGCATTGCGAAACATTCGAAAGGAACTCGAGAAGAGGGGTGTTCATGGAGTGCACTAGGTGGGTCGAAGAAGGACTGCTGCTGTCCTCTGAAGAATTAGGCAGCGAAGAATCATTGAAATACAAGGAACATTTGAAAGAGTGTGAGGTATGTCGTATCGAGCAGGAGCGCTATGAAGAGCAGCGCTCGTTATGGTTTACCGAGGAAATCCTTGGTGAAAAGCCGTCATCCGAGGTAGACCGGAAGATATTCGCCGCTTGTGCAAAAACTCCCCGTCCTACGTCGACGTTTATGCCCGCGTTTGTATACGCAAAGCGTTTTTCTCTGGCATTACTTCTTCTCTTTCTCGGTATCGGAACCGGAACTTATTTCGCCTACAATCTTGGTGAAAAACAGGATCGGGACTTTGCCGATGGAATAAAAGAAGAATCGAACGTCGAATCGAGTGTTGCCGAAGCTCAAGTGGCGGTCGACGGGAAAGACGCTGTCGGGCAGGTGGCGCAGAGTGATTCCGCAACCGATAGTATTAACGGTGAATCCCCGGAATACCAAGGCAGCAAACCTCTCGACAACATGATCCCGGTTGATCTCAGGGAGTAACAGACAGAACGTACTGAAGTGAGCAACTTCGACCCGATATCGAGCCCGCCCTCCCACTGTGGGAGGGCGGGCTTGAGTTGTTTTTGGTGGATGGGCCGATTGGAAACTATTTTTCAGCCTCGGGCATTATGAAAAAATTCGCGAAGGTTCATGCGTTTCTGCGAATTGCGCAGATTGTGGTGGGGGCTGCATTGGCCTGGATGATGATGCGGGCTATGCAGATGTTGTTTGTTTTATTGAAAGGTGAAGGGGCTTTGTGATCTACTGTACACTTCTTAACCCGGTAGTCGATGTGGTGTACACGGTTCCGGAGCTTGTTCCCGGAACTACTATGTTGGATGTCCCCTCGGTACGCATTCCTGCCGGCAAGGGCCTGAATGCCGCCAGAAGCATTCGGACGCTTGGTGAAGATGTGACGGTTGTTGGAGTGCTGCCCGAAGCAGACGCCGGCAGGTTTGGATCTCATCTGGCCGAATACGGAATAAAAAGTGAGTTCATTTCCGTTGAGGGAAGTGCGCGGATAAACGTCACGATTTCCGAATTGGAAACCGGCCAGGTAACACATTTGAATTCCACTGGCCCGAGACTCAGTGTACGAATACAAGATGAGCTTCTGGCATTCATCGAAACGAAGCTTCAGCCGCACGATATCTGGGTGTTGTCCGGCAGTCTTCCCCGTGGGTTCGAGGATTCGACTTACATGAAAGTTATCAGCATGTGCCGGGATCGGAACATCACCACAATTCTGGATAGTCGAGGTACGGCACTCAATATGGGAATACGAGCACGTCCTGCCATGGTCAAACCGAATCACTCCGAGCTGGAAGAATACTTTGGGGAGAGTATACATGGAATTCACCATATCGCATTGAAAGGCAAAAGACTTCTCGATATGGGGGTCGGAAGCATATTTGTTTCACTTGGGGAGGACGGTATGATTGCCGTGCACGAGAATGATTGTCTATTGTGCTCACCGCCGCAGGTGGACGTGGTGGATACCGTAGGATGCGGCGATGCACTGGTCGCGGGTGTCGCCGTCGCGTACGCACGGCAGTTTTCGTTTTCAGAGCTTTGTCGAATGGCGGTCGCCTGTGGAACCGGTAATGCTCTTCATACCGGACCGGGTAATATCTCGCCTGACGAAGTGTGGCGATTGATGGAAGACGTGCGGATTGAGGCGGTTTAGTGATGGCGATAGCGTTCATCGTACCGATTTGATCGATGGTATGGAAACAGGAGGAGATGTGGGTAGATACAAACCCGGTGAGATCGAGCCGAAATGGCAGGAGCGGTGGGAAAATGAAAAGGCGTTTCGAACACCAGCGGATCCGCGCGAGTGGAAGGGAAAACCAAAGTGTTACGTGCTTGATATGTTTCCATATCCTTCGGGAGCCGGTCTTCATGTCGGGCATGCCGAAGGGTACACGGCTACCGATGTAATTGCCCGCCTTCGCCGGATGCAGGGCTACAATGTACTTCATCCCATGGGTTGGGATGCTTTGGGTCTCCCCGCCGAAAGAGCCGCGGTCAGGGACGGTATTCATCCCGCGGTCATTACAAAACGAAATGTAGACAACTTCCGCGGGCAGATTCGGCGACTGGGATTCAGCTATGATTGGGAACGCGAAATAAACACATCCTCTCCCGACTACTACCGTTGGACGCAGTGGATTTTCCTCAAGCTCCATGAAAAAGGTCTCGCCTATATGGAGAACGTGCCCGTGAACTGGTGTCCGGCACTTGGGACGGTTTTGGCAAATGAGGAGGTCAAAGACGGAAAGTATGTGGAAACCGGTGATGTCGTAGAACGTCGTCTGATGCGACAATGGATGTTGCGGATTACCCAATACGCGGAACGTCTCCTCAGCGATTTGGAAGACCTTGACTGGCCCGAGTCGATCAAGGAAATGCAACGGAACTGGATCGGGCGGTCCGAAGGTGCCCTGGTCAAATTTGGGATTGCCGACCGCGACGAGCAGTTTACCGTTTTTACCACGCGGCCCGATACATTGTTTGGGGCTACCTACGCGGTCCTTGCTCCAGAGCATCCGTTGGCGGCGCGGGTTACCACCGACGAGAAACGAGATGCCGTCGAGAGCTATGTGGCTGCGGCAAGGAACAAGTCCGATCTGGACAGAACCGATCTGGCAAAGGAAAAAACTGGTGTGTTCACAGGGGCTTTCGCGATAAATCCCTGCAATAACGAACGGATTCCCATTTGGGTAGCGGATTATGTCCTGATGAGCTATGGGACGGGGGCAATTATGGCTGTCCCGGCCCATGACGAGCGGGACCACGAGTTTGCTCGTGCATTCAATCTGCCTATCGTCGAAGTAATCTCCGGCGGAGATGTCCCGGTACAGGAAAGAGCGCATGCCGGCGAGGGTGTTCTGGTCAACAGCGCGTTTCTCAATGGATTACCTGTTGATACTGCAAAGGAAAGAATAATCCGATTCCTCGAGGAACAAAAAAAAGGTCAACGACAGGTCCAATATCGATTGCGGGACTGGTTGTTTTCTCGTCAGCGGTACTGGGGAGAACCGTTCCCGATCGTGCATTTGGAAGACGGCACTACGTTTGCCTTGCCCGAATCTGATTTGCCGGTCGAATTACCGGAAATCGACGAATACCGCCCCACCGACGACGGTCGCCCGCCGCTGGCGCGAGCCGGTGACGACTGGCTCATGGTAAATTTACCCGACGGGCGTATCGGGATGCGTGAAACCAATACCATGCCGCAATGGGCCGGCTCATGCTGGTACTACCTTCGGTTTACCGATCCGAATAATATGGATCAAGCCTGGAGTCGGGAAGCCGAAAAGTACTGGATGCCGGTAGATCTGTATGTCGGCGGCGCGGAACACGCGGTGCTGCATCTTCTGTATGCGCGATTCTGGCATAAAGTGTTGTATGATTGTGAATTGGTCTCGACACGGGAACCGTTTCAGAAGCTATTTAACCAGGGCATGATCCTGGCGTATTCGTATCGTGATACCGGGGGGAAATACTACTATCCCGATCAGGTGGAGCAGCGTGACGGAACCTGGTATGTCAAAAACACCGATACGGAAGTTGAGACACAGATCGAAAAAATGTCCAAATCACGGTACAATGTGATCAATCCCGACGATGTGATTGAACGCTATGGTGCCGACGCCATGCGGATGTATGAGCTGTTCATGGGTCCGTTGAGTATCGGGGCGCCCTGGCAGATGAAAGGTGTTGAGGGAATCTATCGTCTTCTGGAAAGAACCTGGCGCCTGGTAGTGGATGAAAAAACCGAAGACCTCAATTCACGACTCACCGCGGATGATCCTTCGGCAAATGAAGAATTGTGGCGTTTACTGCATAAGACGATTCGATCGGTCACCGAAGACACCGAGTCAATTGACAAAATGAACACGGCTATCAGCCGATTGATGGTTTTTGTTAACGCAGCGACTCAGGCGAAGATGTTACCGATTGAACAGGTAAAAACTTTTTTACGGCTCATGGCGCCTTTTGCTCCTCATATTTCCGAGGAATTGTGGTCACGCCTGGGTGAAACTGGACTGATCTGCCGTGCGGAATGGCCGACGTATGATCCCGCTTTGTGTGTCGACGAAGGTATAACCATGGTCGTGCAGATAAATGGCAAAGTTCGGGCGAATTTTGAAGCGCGGCGTGACGAGGACGGAAAAGACCTGGAGAAGCGCGCTCTGGAGCAGGAGAAGATTCGTCGTCATCTCGAGGGCAGAACCGTTCGGAAGGTCATTGTAGTACCAAACAAGCTTGTGAACATAGTTGCTCAGTAAGGTTTCGCCGCCGGCTCACGGGGATTGTACCTCGCGCGCCGCTTCGCCGAGAATGCGGACTGGATTGGTGGGGAGGATTGGAGTAACGATGATCCTAACCCAAGTTTCGCAGCCGAGAACGAGCAGTATGCGTAAGATGTTGTGCGAGATTGACTTAGAAAAAGCGCAGGGGTATCCGGGGAGATACCTTGAGCATTTTTCTAAGTTAAGATCGTGCAACAGCTTACGCAGAATGCCGTGAGTTGGTTGCGAAACTTGGGCTAAGGTGAGCAGGTTTTCACCTTGGGCGCCCGTGAAGTCCTGAACGGTGGAATCCCTCTTGAAATGTGCGCGGATATTGTGGAATCTTGGTACTATAGCAGGTGTGGACACCTTATGGAAATTGTGGTTGCAACAAAGAACAACGGCAAACTTAGGGAGATCAGAGAAATCTGCCGTGATCTTCCCGTGAGCCTGTCTTCGCTTTCGGATCACTTTGATCCGGTTCCCGATATTCCGGAGACCGGGGATTCGTTTTATGAAAACGCGCGACTCAAGGCCGCCTGGGTCCGGGAAAATCTGGGCGCTTGGGCTCTTGCTGATGATTCCGGTCTCGAGGTTGATGCCCTCGGCGGGCAACCCGGTATCTATTCGGCGCGATATGCCGGGCCCGATGCCCGGGATGCCGACAACGTACAGAAACTTCTGAATGCCATTCTTGAAACCCCGGAGAAAATGCGCACAGCCCGGTTTCGCTGTGTACTAGTGCTTTTGGGACCCGACGGCGAGGAATTTCATGCTGATGGAACCTGTGAGGGACGGATCGGGTACGAACCGGTCGGTATCGATGGTTTCGGTTATGATCCCGTCTTCGTACCCGAGGGATTTGATCAGACGTTCGCGGAACTCTCATCCGATCGGAAAAACCGCATAAGTCACCGGGGGCTTGCACTCCGCAACCTGAGGTTGGTTTTACGTGAGCGATTTGGATAAAAAAACATCGGTGCCTCCGAAAGTACTGGTTGTCGACGATAATGAAGAAGTCCGTCTTCTAATAGCGTCTCTTCTTGAAGACGAGGGGTATACCGTTGTGCTGTGCGAGCGGGGCGACAAAGCCGTTGAGCTTGTCCGATCCGAAGGTATGGACATCGTTTTGCTTGACAGGATGCTCCCAGACGGGGACGGCCTTGAGGTGGCGCAAGTTATTAAATCGGCACAGGGGCCGGAATTTTTTATTCCCACACTCATTATCTCTGCTCTGGATTCCGAACAGGACAAAATCGAGGGCCTTCAAGTAGCCGACGACTACATTTCCAAACCGTTTTCCAACGATGAACTCGTTGCGCGCGTTCGGGCGATGTTGCGGATTCGCGACTTGCAGAATGAACTCTATCGTTCACAGCGACGGTATCAGTGTCTGTACGATAATGTTCCGGAGATGTGTGTCTCACTGAATGAAGAAGAAAGAATTGCCGACTGCAATCAATCATTCTGCCGAATGTTCGACATGCAGAGAAATAAGGCAGTCGGCAAGCCGTTTCTGGAGCTTTTTGCCGAAGAGGAGCGAAATGGACTTTTTCGGTATTTAACCGAGGCGGTCAACGATCCAAATGGTGTAGCGGGGCGGCAAAGGATTTGTAAAACCGTCCGCCCGACATCTTCGGGCGAAATGATGGTCGTTGGCGTCCGGTTTGCACATGTCAACAATCAGTACACCGGGGTTGGAAAAATCGTCACTATGCATGATCTCACTCGGGAAATGGCTCTCGAGCGGGAACAACGGATTGCCCGACAGCAATTATACCGCTCCGCTCGAATGGCCTCGATCGGTACCCTTGCCTCCGGAGTAGCACATGAATTGAACAATCCACTGGCTGCCATTCTCGGCTTTTCCGATGCGTTAGTCCAACGATTTTCTTCCGACGAATCCAGCAATCCGGAGGAAATAAAGCAGTATCTGGAAATCGTGTGTAACGAGGCAATCCGATGTCGCGATATCGTCGATAACCTTTCCCGATTCGCCCGGGAGAGTGAATGCCGACTTCGACCCGTTTCCTTAAAAGAGTGCCTGGAGTCGGCTGTAAGGCTCATCTCCTCGCGTGCGAACAAACGAGGAATCTCAATCGTAGATTCTATTGAACAGGAACTGGTGGTCAGGGCCGATCCCCAGAAACTTGGTCAGGTTTTTCTGAACATTCTCACGAACGCGGTTGATTTCAGCAGCGACGGCATATGTGTGCACCTGACGGCACGGAAGCTTCCCGATCGGCAGGGACGGGTTCTGGTGAGAGTCGATGATACAGGCCGCGGAATGACTCCCGAGGTGCAGCAACGTGCTTTCGATCCGTTTTTCACCACAAAAGAGGTCGGGCAGGGATTGGGACTCGGTCTGGCAATTTGCCACCGGTTGATGGAAGAATGTGAAGGCTCGATAGACTTGGTCTCTACCCTGGACAAGGGCACCACGGTTTTTTTGGAGCTTCCCGCACAATAATTGCCCTTTTTGTCCCGGTATTGTATAAAATTGGATGGGAAATCATCGCGCAATGTTAGTGTCTGTCCGAAAACCTCCGGAAACGGACACTGCTCCCGCCGGGCGGGACTAAGTGCTCGTTTCGGCGCGAAATCGCAGATTCACTTCGGTATTTCGGCTGTGATCGTTTTCGGACAGGTACCAATTAGATAACTTCCATGGAGGCATGTAATGTCGGTTAATAGTAAGGGCAGAATCCTTGTAGCCGATGACGAGGAGTCGCTACGCTTTCTGCTTCAGAATGAATTGACTCGGGCCGGGTACGCAGTCGATGTCGTTTCGGACGGTCCAAATGCGCTTGCCGGCATGAGGGAGGAGGCTTACCACATTGCATTGCTCGATATCGTAATGCCCAAGATGGACGGGGTTTCGGTTCTGAGGGCAATCCGCGAAGAAGGTATACCCTCGGAAGTTATCATACTGACTGGAAACGCATCGATTGAAAGTGCTATCGAGTGTATGAAACTCGGAGCCTTCGAATACGTCCGCAAACCATATGCTCTCAATGAACTCCTGATTCAGATCGGTCGGGCCATGGACCATCAACGCTCGAAACTCGGCATGAAACTCCTCAAGGAGGAGTTGCGGAGGAGTGGTCGCAGTGGAACCCTGGTCGGGAGCAGTAAGCCGATAACCGAGCTGAGAAGCTTCATCTCACGAGTCGCACCTACTTCATCGACCGTTCTAATTCTGGGAGAAAGCGGGACGGGTAAGGAGTTGGTGGCGCGAGCGGTGCATGAGGAGAGCAATAACAGCGATAAGCCGTTTGTTGCGATCAACTGCGCCTCGCTATCCGAAGCGCTTTTGGAAAGTGAATTGTTCGGGCATGAGAAAGGAGCGTTTACCGATGCCAAGACACAGAAACGTGGATTGGCCGAGGTGGCCGACGGGGGAACGCTTTTTCTGGACGAAATCGGAGAACTACCGCTCCACTTCCAGGCAAAACTTCTTCGTTTCCTCGAGACCGGTGAAATTCGTCGAGTCGGGGGAACAAAGAATATCAGCCTGAATGATCGGATTATATGCGCAACCAATAAACCTCTGGAGGAACTGGTAGCCGCAAACGAATTCCGTAATGATCTTTACTATCGACTCAATGTCATTTCCGCCGTTGTTCCCCCGTTACGAAACCATGTGAACGATATCCCGGAACTGGTTGAACACCTTCTTGCCATTCAGTCCTGGAACAGAAGATTTGACGAAGGAGCACTGCGTGTTCTACGGGAATATGATTGGCCGGGCAATGTCCGTGAACTGAAAAATGTCATTGAGCGTACCTGCATTCTTTGCCCCAACCAGGTAGTCCGAGCCGAAGACCTTTCGTTTCTAAGGCCACCGGCAACAACCGCGGAAAAGGAGACGCCCGGATCAAATCAGGAGCCCGTGAATGTCCCCGCTCACCCCGACTTTGATGAGAATGCTCCCTCATTGAAAGAAATGGAGCGTCGACATATTATCAATGTGCTGAAACATACCGGCGGCCACAAGGGAAATGCAGCTACACTTCTGGAGATCAATCCCAAAACACTCTATCAGAAAATGAAACTGTATAACATAGTTTCCGAGTACAGGTAGCGTCTCAAAATGGAACCGGAGTTAGCCCAGGTTTCGCAGTCGAGAGCGAGCAACATCTTACGCAGAATGCCGTGAGTTGGTTGCGAAACTTGGGTTAGGCTAAAAACCGAAACGGGGAGTTCATCTTCCCGAAGTTAATTCGGGACTCGATGAACTGGGGG
>CAYFVL010000083.1:0-20669 GCA_964346405.1 uncultured Fibrobacterota bacterium | reverse complement strand
GTCAATCTCGCACAACATCTTACGCATACTGCTCTACCCCTCGGCTCCGCTCGGGACGGCGGCTCTCGACTGCGAAACTTGGGCTAGATCTATCCCGGCTCGCCAAGCCGTGCCACGACTGTCGTCGGCCATTTTACTATATTTTCAGACTGTTCAAAAATCGACAAAACCATCGGAAGGATATGAGTACCATGCTCGACTTGAAACGCATCCGTGAAAACCCCGAAGAAATACGCGCCGCTCTTCTCAAGAGAATGGACACGATTGATTTCAAAGAATTGCTCGCCTGGGATGATTCACGAAGATCGAGCGTTCAAGAACTAAATGAACTCCGCTCGGTGCGTAACCGGGTTTCCGGTGAAATCCCAAAGCTCAAAAAAGAAGGAAAAGACGCTTCGGCCCTGCTGTCGGAAATGAAAGATGTCTCCGAAAAGATCAAAACCCTCGAGAGCATTGTCTCGGAACATGAACAAAAAATCCGAAGTTTCCTCGAGGCACTCCCGAATATTCCGGCCGATGATGTGGTCGCGGGCGGCAAGGAGCACAACGAAGTGATTCGTGTGCACGGTGAGCAACCGTCTTTCAGTTTCACCCCCAAAGATCACGTGGATCTGGTGACCTCACTCGGACTTATCGATTACGAGCGGGGTACCAAAATGGGAGGAAGTGGTTTCTGGCTCTACAAGGGTGACGGTTCACTGTTTGAATGGGCGTTGATCAACTATTTCATTCAAAGCCATCTCGCCGATAACTACGAATTCATTCTTCCTCCTCACCTGTTGGTATGGGAATGCGGGTACACGGCGGGACAGTTCCCGAAATTCGCCGAAGACGTCTTTCACCTGAAACCGTCGGAAGGTAAGGACAAGGGCCAGTTTCTCCTTCCCACGGCGGAAACCGCCCTGATTAACTATCACCGCGGAGAGATCCTTCAGGAAGAAGACCTGCCGCGAAAATATTTCGCCTATACACCATGCTATCGAAAAGAAGCCGGCAGCTACCGAACCCAGGAACGGGGCATGATCAGGGGCCACCAGTTCAACAAAGTCGAGATCTTCCAGTACACTAAACCCGACCAATCCGATACGGCATTCGAAGAGATGATCGGAAAAGCCGAAAGACTCGTACGCGATCTCGGACTCCATTACCGGGTTTCCAAGCTTGCGGCAAAGGACTGCAGTGCTTCGATGGCGAAAACGTACGACATTGAGGTCTGGATCCCCAGCATGAACGAGTACAAAGAGGTGTGCTCCGCCTCGAATGCAATGGATTATCAGGCTCGTCGCGGCAATATGCGTTTCCGCGACAAGGAATCCGGAAAAACCGAATTCCTGCATACCCTCAATGCTTCGGGCCTCGCCACCAGTCGATTGCTTCCGGCAATCGTAGAACAATTCCAGAACGAAGACGGATCGGTTACGGTTCCCGAGGTGCTCAAGCCGTGGTTCGGCAAAGACAGACTGCAACCCGTGTAAAAGAGTTGCATTTTGGAGGGTAATGAGGATTGAACCGGGAGGATTCAACGAATTAGCAGGAGGCGTAACGGAATGAAACCTCCAGAAATCGCGAAGATATCAGGGCGGCTTTCGAGGCGCTTGTGCAGGGGCATAGTAGGGACTTTGGCCCAAACAAGCAACGAAGAAAGCCGACTTGAGATCAAGCGAGAATGGAGAGGTTATTCCGTTACGACTCCTTGGCAACGCAGCCGGGCACTCACGCGCCAACTGCGTTGCGATTTAGTTAGTTACTGAAGCAGTCATCATTTTTTCACAAGCCAACACTTCTGGGTCGACTGGTATCGCTCATCAAAGTTTTTGAGCCACGTATCGATTGTGCTGCCCTCGAGTTCACACAACACATTATCCTGAAGATCGATGTACTTAATATTGAGTCGAAGGATACTCCGCGGCAGCACGGTAAGGCGATTTCCCCGGAGGTAGATTTCGCGAAGGGCCATCATGTCCCCAATTTCGGGTGGAAGGCCGGTCAGATTGTTTCCCCAGAGCTGCAGTTTCCATACCGACTTCAATTTGCCGATTTCGGACGGCAGTTCTCTTAATTCGTTATTTCGCAGATCGATTTCTCTCAGGCTTTTGAGTTCACCGATTTGGGCCGGCAGCTTCGCGAGCGAGTTGCTTCGAATTTCCAGTACTTTGAGCTGCTTCAGATTGGCGATTTCCGCAGGAAGGGCTTCAAGATCGTTGTCGTCAAGCATGAGTTTTTCCAGGCCGATAAGGTATCCAATTTCAGAAGTGAGCGAATGGATTCCCGACTTCCCGAAGTCCTTGTTACTGAGGTCCAGTTGGGTAACACGTCCACCATTGTTAACCGTCACCCGCTGCTCTGTTTTCCAGTCTTTCAGCCCGTTTGAGTCCAGGATTGCCTGTACAATCTCCAGATCGCTTCGATTCCCCCGGGCCGACAAACCGGTCACGCATACAAAGATTAGAAAGAACTTTCCGCAGTCCATTTGGACCTCCCGTTTCATAGATAAGATCTGTTGAATTATGTCTGCTCCGGCTACATAATGTGCTTATGGTCGTACGCCGGATTGTGATGTCGCAGGTGAAAGATTGCCAATTAACCCACGTAACTGGTACAATAATGAATTTTAGCCGAAATAGCAAGTCCTTTCTTTCTCTCTGTCTCAATCACGCCGAAAAACTAAAGTATGCCGGTGGGTAATTACTGACGGCGCTGCTATAGTTCGGTACTGCCAACAGTCGCCCGCTATTATTTTTCAATTCCGTCATCGATCCCGCATGCCGGATATCTAAACGATAAAAAACGGATTCAGACATATGCCAAATTCCGGATTTGCTCTCCTTTTATATCTGTCGATCGCCTTTTTCTCCTCTCCCGTGGCCAATACGAGAGTTTTGACCGAGGTAGAGATCGACCAATTGTCATTCCCACGTGACCGATTCGGGAACTCAAAAGTGTCTTTCTGGTATCCCCTCACCCCGTTTGAGGAACACGCATTGCTTGGGGCGCCGAAGGCGAAAAACGGGGATCCGAAAGCTCTTTTCGCACTTGCGATCTTTGCCTCGGGTACCGTTCGAGACATCGAAACGTTCTGGAGTTTCGAAGCCAGCATAGACAGTTTCGTACATAGAGTACGTCCACTGATTGATTCAAAATCCTCGCCGAGTGAGAAAGGACGGGCGCTCTTCAGCGAAATGTGCGAATCATTTCTCGGATTACGTAACGAGAAAAAACCGGACAACTATTCTTTTGATGAAAGTGCGGTCGCGGAAATATTCAAATCGGGTAAATACAACTGTGTTTCCTCGGCGATTCTCTTTGTTATCCTTGGGCGTCATTTCGGCCTGGAGATGTACGGTGTTCAGATTCCCTCACATGTATTCGCAATGATCCGAACGCAGGGGAAGAATGAAATTGAGATTGAGACTACGTTGGAAAACGGTTTCGATGTGGAGCATGATAAGGCTTTCTTCGATCGTCAGTCCCGATCCTGGTTCCGATCTCGAGGACTGCCGCGATCTACCCACCAGGACTATCTGAGTAGAAGCATCCTCACGCCCTATGAGCTTGTCTGCCAAAACATGATAAACCAGCATACCGCCCCCGATCGCCTGAAGGCACTCGATCGACATCGGCTCTACGAAGCTCGGGGATATCTCATGCCTGAAAGCCGCAGTTGTGTTTCCTCGATGCTCCAAGTATATGTTTCCGAATTCACGTATCTGCTTAACTCTCAGGACACCACCACCATGGTGCGATTTGCCGACGAGATCGCGCCCAATATCTCCTGCATAGCGAATCACCACAAAGACGACAAGGATATCCTGGAACTGCTTGAACCGACGCAATTGTCCCTGAAATATGCTTCACTTCTTAAATCCGTCGACAGCGACTTTTCCTATCCGTTCGAGTTGGTGAAAAAGCAAAAAGCGACAGGTACACCGGTTTCTCTCCTGAAATTCCAGGCGGTCCTGGCAGTTTGTTCACCGTATCTGGTACAAATGACCGAAACCGGCGAATTCACCAGAGCGGTAGCGCTTCTCGACTCCTTGAGTGCTCTGGGCGAATACGACTATCTTCTCGACTCCCGCTACCTCTTTGCCTATACGTCCTGGATGCACCGTCTGTGGCGGGAAGAAAAGTGGAAACAGGTCCTGAAGGTGTCCCGGTTGGCACTCTCCTATGCCGAACCCCAAAACCAGCGAGACAATGTACTCACAAACATAGACGGCGCCTACAGTAACTATGCCAACACCTTCATACAAAGACATGATTACGACAGCGCACTGGTTATACTCGAGTCATGTCTCAACGAATCCGATTCCTATCGGATGTGCAAAGATACGCATGATAAGCTCAAAAAATTCATCGAGCTGCGCAAATAGTGCCTGTTCTACCGTCTCGCGCGGTTGTCTCTGCCGCCGACGGTTATCAACTCATGCGTGAACAACGGCGGAGCGCTCCGCGATCAACTCGAGGGCTCGATGTGCTATTCTGCCGATCGGCAAGACGTGTTCCGCGGCCCCTATCTTGACTGCTTCACCAGGCATTCCCCAAACCACACTCGTCTTCTGATCCTGAGCTATCGTATGCGCACCGGCATTCCGCATCTGCAAAAGCCCCTCGGCGCCATCCGACCCCATTCCGGTAAGCAGTATACCCACGGCATTTGCTCCCACGTACCGAGCAACCGAGTTGAACATGACCTGTACGCTTGGGCGCTGATGGAATACTTGAGGACCATGTTTCACCTCTACATAGTACCTCGCCCCGCTCCTTCGAACGATAGTATGGAGATTTCCCGGTGCGATGAGCGCCGTGCCGGGAGTAACGCTATCCCCGTTTCTTGCTTCGCGGACCTCAATGCCACATAACGAGTTAAGCCGTTCGGCAAAAGACGTGGTGAATCTTTCCGGCATATGCTGCACTACCACTATTCCGGGGCACGTGCGTGGCATAGCTCTGAGTACCGCCTCGATTGCGACGGTTCCACCGGTGGATGCCCCCAGGGCAATCACTTTTCCGGTCGTTTGAGTCATGGCTTGACCCACCGGTGTGGACAACCGTGCTTCTTTTTTGAGTGCATTCATTTTTCTGAAATCCACGGCGGCGGCTCCACGAATCTTCTCAATCAGCACACTTGTGAGGTCTCCAACGGTATACGATCCTCCCGGCTTGGAGACGACATCGATTGCCCCGGCGTCCAGGGCTTCCATGGCAACCGCACCCCCTTTCGGAGTCAACGAGCTGACAACGATAGTCGGAATAGGGTGATGTTGCATGACACGCCGCAAAAAGGTAATCCCGTCCATCCGGGGCATTTCGACATCGAGTGTCATGACATCGGGTTTCAGGTACACTATTTTGTCTCGTGCGACATAGGGATCGGGAGCGGTCGCAACAACTTCGATATCGGGACTCCTGGAAACCTCCCTCGAGAGTATTTGCCGCACAACGGCGGAATCGTCTACTATCAGCAAGCGTATCAAACCAGAACCACCCTTATTTACAAAATCCGGAGCCGTGCTCCGCGGCAATATCGCCTTCAAAATGAAACATGAGAATGCTTCCTTCAGCATCGATTATTATATTGGAATCCGAATCCGCGTCCTCGAAGTACCTCTCCGACGGCAGTGCTTCGGGCACGCTCAGAGTGAACTTCTCCGTATGACCATAAAGAGCCGTGAGCAGATTCCCTACAGTCATATTCAGTAATTCCATGACGGCGTCGTCACGGGCCTCCACGGCTTGCGGCGAATTCTCATCGATACCCAGCATGTTGGCGGCGGCATACCTTCCGAATGCATCGTCCACCCATAAATGCACCGACCCCCGGTGATGTCCCGAGAAGTCAACCCTAACACCGTGACAAACCTTCTCCGCGTCATAGGCCGGCTTCTCCCCCGCCTCATCAACAAAAATGAAGGCCCCATTCTGCATAACCGCGCCGATTGTTTCAATGGCTGTTTCGCGCATTCCGGTTTCAAGCATCCCATTCCCCCAATGTGTCAACAACTACGACTCGTATGCTCTCGGGTGTGAATGGCTTACGAAGGTAGGCCCGCACTCCCTTACTCTTGAGTTCCTCGATCCGTGCCGCACTTCCTTCGGTAGATACAATGATTACCGGTATCTCCGAAAGTTCGGCATCCGAGTTCATTGCATCAATCAGCTCAACCCCACTCATCTCGGGCATATGAATATCGGTGAATACGATATCGACCCAGTTGTCGTTGAGTTTCTCAAGGGCTTCCTTCCCATTACATGCGGTCAGTACCTCGTCGAGAGGCAGCCGCGACATTCGAAGCGTTTTCTCCAGAACGGATCGAATAATGTCCGAATCATCAACAATCAATACGGTATACCCCATAGTACCACTCTCCGTTGCATTCAGGTCCGTGCTTTCCAGGGAGTCGTCACGAAATAACATCTCGCACGAATCTTCAAAGGTCAATTCTGATTCCTCGTGTTGTAAGCCATGTTTCCCCCGTAGACGTATCCAGATATAGTGTCCGGGGCTGATGGCCGCCGACGTGTTCGGCCGCGATCATGACATTGTTTTTCCAAAGCATCTTGCGGGCAATCGTGATGTTGCGGGCGCCGATATCAAAAGAATCACGTTGCTCAAAGACTTGTGCTCCACCGGCGACCACTACCCGAAGCCGCTCTTTCACCGCTCCGAATTTGTATGACTCACGAAACAACATCGGAATTCCCGTATCCCCGAACATGAGCGGACTTCTTTTCGCTTTCTCCTCATCCAGCCTTGACAACGGAAGCATATAGTGCAGCATTCCCCCGATCCCCACCTTCGGATCAAATATAACGATTCCCACGCATGAGCCCAATGCGTGTGTAACAATGATTTGCCCCGGCCGCTCGCAAATCCTCATATCGGATACTCCTACCACACAACGGGTAACCGGTCCCCGTGATTGAACCGAATCGCCGTTCCCGTCCGTCCGGGGACCCGGTTCAAATCCGGAACTGATATCTCCCGATTTTCGATTTTTCACAGTGCCGATTTCTCCTTCAGTGCTTCCTGAGTGAAAGGCTTTACCAGATGATTATCTGAGTCGTTCACCAACAGGATTTTCATGGATTCTCCTCCCTGATCACCTGTAGAAGGCCGTGGGCATATCCCGTTGCTCATCCAACAGATTGCTTCCCTTATAACACGTCCTGAATTCCAGCAGATCGTTCCTCTACACCGTTCTCAAGGTAACCTCCAGTGAGAAGATGCCCAGATCCGAGCTGAATGGCACCACCAATGTAGGGGCGCCAATACCACGAGCCGGAACATGATTCTTGCCAATTACAACATCAGGCAGACTGATAGACAGTTCAAACTCCTCGAGGTACTGCTTTGCATTACCCGCCACAATGTTCGCCAGCTCTCCGATACCGTCAGTCAACTCCACTCCAACCATCTTCACCTGCGTTCCCAGCATTCGCGAGACTATTCTCAAGGCAGGCAACCGTGGAAAGCTCAGGACTACCGTTCCGGTTGCGCTTCCCGAAAGCCCGATAATTCCGGATACATCGTGCGACGGAATCGAATCGGTCCTGGCGGTAGCTTTACCGGGCGTAATCTCAGTCTGCATCATGGTGCGAAACGTGGCAACCGAAGCGATAATGAAGGGATTTATGTACGAGACATTCATCAAAAGCCCCTCAAGGCATGTATTCCAGATTTCCAGTTCTTACCGGTTCACCACTCTGTCCGTAGTCCAACTCCACGGGAAGCGGGAACCACATTCTGAATGTGGTTCCATTCTCTCCCGAATCCACTTCGATATCACCGCCGTGAACCTTTGCAATACCATAGGCACTCGCCAGGCCCAGGCCAATTCCCATTCCTTCGTTCTTTGTCGTGAAAAACGGATCGAAAAGCATACTTCTAACGGATTTCTCAATACCTTTTCCGGTGTCGGTCACCGCTACCACAATTCTCTGCGCCTGATGAGAATGATTCCCGAAATTGTTCCAATGCCGGTCGGAGGCGTCCTCTATCCAGGTTGAGATGATCAGTTTCCCATCCCCGGACATGGCCTCGATCGCGTTTTCCGCAATACTCATCAAGGCTGAACAGATCTGATTCGAGTCCCCCTTGATCTTCGAAGACGATGAACACAGTTCATACTGAATCTGAATCTCACTCTCCCGGGCGGTCCGTATCGATTCTATAACCGATCCGACAATTTCGTGAAGGTCAACTATTTCGTGCCGGTATTTGCCCTGTCGCGAAAAGTCCAGAAGCTGTTTTATCCTTCCCGCTGTCCTGCCGGCGGCATTCATGATCATTTCGAGTCTCTTTCCGAGAACCCGATCGACAGGAACTCCGTTCTCGTCGAGGTTTGTCTCACGCGCCAGATCGGCGTATCCCATTATCGAGCCAAGTGCATTATTGAAATCGTGAGCCATTCCACCGGCAAGGTGTCCGATTCGCCTCAGAAGTTCTCCCCTGTTCATCTGCTCTTCGAGATCCCGTTCATGGGTCATATCACGCACTATACAGAGCTGATTCGAGGAACCGTCCATCAAGGGCATAGGACTCGTTGATACACTCAGGAATTTGCTTTTCTGATAATAATGCACACTAATTCTATCCGCCAATCCCTTAACAGTACGAGATAGTGTACACCACGGACATTGGCTGTTCTGTTCGTACAGTCGGGAATAGCACGGTTCGTTCATATTGCCGGACCCGAAAAGTTTCTCAGCGGCCGGATTCATATATTCAATACGGTAGTCGGAAGAAACGACATACACCGCATCGGTCATGGATTCAAGAATGGAACGACTTTTCTCCCGGCTTAACTGCAGCTCCCAGGTACGCCGACGAAGGAGGTCTTCAACATTGCTGAAGGCACGAGTCCTTTTCGCCCGATCTATCAGGAGTACTATATATTCGGTAGTATCCTCCGTCCGCGCGAAGCTGTCCGCTCCCCCCCGCAGAACCGTCACCGCGGCCGATGCCGTTGTCCCAAGTACGACGATGACCAGATCGGATCGAATTTCGCGGAACCGCCGGATCCATGTATTGGCTTCCGGCTCCATTTCCTCACTTGTGGCCACCAGAACTTCGGTCTCGCCGCTATTGACACATTCAAGAGCCTCCTCGACCCGAATGGCGATCCGCGCGCGGAAACCCATCCTCCCCAACTCCGAACTCCGTTCTTTTCCACGAGCTTCCCGACTGTCCAGTATGACGACATTTCCCCGATTTGGTGTATGAGTCGCGGTCTTGAAACCGCCAATTGTGCGTATCAGCTCGTCGGCATCCACCGGAACGGAAAGGAAAGCATCCGCCCCGACCATCAGGGTCGTGCGTTCCGCGGCGATATCGTTGAAGACTGAAGAAACGGCTATGACCGGAATGTCATTGTACCCCGGGAATTGCGTGGAGCGAAGAATTCTGCAGAATTGCCATCCATCCATACCCGGCATCTGGATGTCGGTGATGATCACCGACGGCAGATCACTTTTTGCCATATCCTGCAATGCCGTTTCGGCCCCGGTATACGTCGATACGGCATACCCATGTTTCTCTACAATTGCGCTCAATAAGCACAGTTGCGATAAGTCATCATTCACGATCATTACGCGTTCAGTTGTCATACGTGCGGATTCACCCGTCCTTCCCGGTCCTGTCCTTCGCAGTTTCGTTCGTCTCGGCCATTTCACTCAGCAGGCCACGTGCTTTGCCAACCAGGGGTTGTACGTGATCCATACCAACTCCGGACTTTGCTGATGATTCAATGGTTTGCATTATATCCGAAATCCCACGGGCGCCGACATTCAGACACGCCCCTTTGATCTTATGCGCCAACGAGGGGATACCATGGTATTCGTTACGATTCAGGATATCGCGTAACTCACTCAGATCTTCATCAACGGTTTCTACAAAAATGGAAATGAGCTGATCGCACAATTCTTCGTCACCGGCAAGCCGCTTCAGTAGCGCACTTCTGCTGAATCCGTGCCCGGCGTTGGGTTCCGTCAAGTTCATACTTTCTCCGAAAATCCGATGCTGCATGCACCGTGTTAATTCCTATGGTCGTGTATATACGGAGGGTTCCACAACTTTGAGTCCGCTCAAAATACCAGTCAAGCTCTCCGCGTGCCCCACCATCAAATACCCCTTCGGCTTCAGCAATCGATAGAATTCCCGAAGAAGTTTCTCACGTACCTCGTTATCAAAGTAAATCATTACATTTCTGCAGAAGATGACGTCCATCGGTCCTTTCATCGGGAACGGTACCACCGACAGATTCAGTCTCCTGAACAGGACCATGTTCCTGATGTTACGCTTTACAGTGTAGTAGGCGTTATCCCCTCTTCCCTCTTTGGCGAAATACTTGTCTCTGATAAACGAAGATACGTTCTCCATCTTGCGTACCTCGTATTCCCCCTGGACCGCTCTCTCAAGGATTCGGGTCGATATATCCGTGGCAAGGATCTTTATATCTACGCCCGTATACCCCAGCGTAGACTCGAGTAAGGTCACCGCCAACGTATACGGCTCCTCCCCCGAAGAGCACCCCGCCGACCAGAACCGGAATCTCCTTTGTCCCGATGCGAGCCATTCTTTCATCAGTTCGGTAACACGGCTGAAATGGTGCGCTTCCCGGAAAAAGTGTGTGACGTTGGTGGAAATCGCGTCCAGCATCTGCACAATCTCATTTCCAGTCGAGTCCGCATTGACGTATCGCAAGTATTCATTGTGCTCCGTAATATTCAATGCGCGCATTCGTTTCGCGATGCGCGAACTTACCAGGGCCTCTTTCTTTTCATTCAGCGAGATTCCCGCGGCAGTGTAGATCAAATCACAAAAGCTCTCAAATGTTTTGCGGTCCATACAGGTTCCGATGCCGTCCCTATTCACAGGCTATGTTCGAAAGATTTACCAATTCTCCGCCGGACAGTACTTTGTCGATATCCAGAAGCATTTTCACGCTTTCACCCACTTTGCCGATTCCCTGAATGAATTCGGTATCAACCGAAGCGCCAAACTGGGGAGTTTCCTCTATGTTTTCGCCGGGAATATCCAATACTTCACGAACGTCGTCAATGATAATCCCCATTGTAATGCTCTGCTCTTTCATCTGTACCATCACCACTATTATGCATGTCTTCTCCGTATCTTCCTGTAACTGCATCCCGAATTTCTTGCGCAATTCCACAACCGGTATCACCTTGCCCCGAAGATTGATCACTCCGCGAACAAACTCGGGAGAGCGGGGAACCCTTGTGACTTTCTGCATCTGGATGATTTCCTGAACCTTGAGGATCTCGACTCCATACTCCTCTTCACCCAGAACAAAGGTCAGATATTTTCCGGCCAGCCGTATTCCCAGCTCACTCACGCTACCGGTAGTCTGCTCGATTGACTGCGACATACCTTCTCCTTTACGTTTAAATTCATCGCCGACTTTTTACACTGCTTCAGCTTCGACCGCGGCTTTTTGGGTTTCAAACGCGAGTCTTGAGACACCTTCAACATCCAGTATCAAACTCACGGTTCCATCACTCATTATAGCCCCTCCGGACACTCCGGGCAAGTCTCCGAGCCAGTTTCCCAGGCTCTTGATAACCACCTGCTGCTGCCCCAGTATCTCGTCAAGATACAATGCAATCCTTCGCCCCAGCATATCCTCAACGATCATGGCTACGCCGCCGATTCGCTGTTCAGAGTTCGAAATCGGTTGATTCAGAACATCGGCCAGACGAACCAGTGGAATCAGGTCTCCCCGCACCTTTATCATCTCGCCTCGATTCAGTACGGTTTCAATCATGGTTTTTTCGGGTTTCAAGGATTCGATAATCGAAAGGGTCGGTACGATATATCGCGAAAGTCCCAATCGAATTATCATACCATCGATTATGGCCAGGGTCAGTGGCAATCGGATAGAAAAGGTGCTTCCTTTCCCCGGTGCGGAAATCGTTTCGATATTCCCGCGAAGTGACTGTATGTTCTTCTTCACCACATCCATTCCGACTCCTCTGCCCGACACGTCCGTCACCTGAGCAGCCGTCGAGAACCCCGGCGCAAAGATGAATTGAAAAACCTCCTGCTCGCTGAGTTTATCCTCGGCCCGACACAATCCCCGTAGCACAGCCTTCTCTTTGATCGCTTTGGAATCGAGTCCCTTTCCGTCGTCCGCAACTTCGATGTAAATACTTCCCGCTTTGTGGTAGGCACTCAATTTGATCCGCGCCTTCGGAGGCTTCCCGGCACGAGCCCGTTCATCCGCTTTCTCAACCCCGTGGTCTACGGAGTTTCGTATCATATGAATCAGGGGATCGCCGATCTTTTCGACTACCGATTTGTCCAATTCGGTATCCTCCCCTTCCATTATGAACTCGACGTTCTTACCGGACTTTTTCGACAAATCCCGAACTAATCGCGCCATTTTCTGAAAGGTAGTTTTGACCGAAACCATCCGAAGACTCATTGAGAGTTCCTGAATCTTTCGCATAATCGTGTTACTTTGCGATATTTTTCGCTCAAGCCCCTGGTTCCGAATGCCGACGATTTCCTCATCCGCAACTATCATTGCATGGGCGATTACCGCTTCACCGATTGCATCGACAAGCTGATCCAGCCTCTCGACGGGAACTCTGATCGTCTCTTCCACCGCCGAGCTTTGACTTGCCCCTTTCTGAGCGACCAGCGCTTGACCGACGTTTCGGGCCGATGCTCCCCGGTCCTTTATCAGAATCTCTCCAAACCGTCTCTCATCACCTGACTTCTGCCTTCGCAGTGCTTCCCTGATGTCTTCGGGAGCGATTTGCCCCCGAGACAGGAGTATTTCTCCCACAGCCTGTCCCGAAAACGGTCCGGTGGGCGAATGTTCCTCTTCGTTGATTTCCTTGTAGTTCGACAAGCGCCCGATTATCTCTTCGAAGTTCCGCGGTTGTTGCGAGCAATCATCGCCGGCTCCACTCTCGATTCCATTGATCATCTCTTTTATACAGTCCATAGCCTCAAGCAGGAGATCAATATGAGCCGCTCGAAGCAGAAGTTCGCCTTTTCTCGCGGCATCCATGAGGTTTTCCGTACTATGGGCCAAACCACTGATTCCTTTCAGGCCCAGGAAGCCGGATACTCCTTTGATCGTATGACATGACCGAAAGATGCTGTTGAGATACTCCTCATTTGTGGGATCATCCTCCAGATCCAGCAAGAGAGATTCGGCCGTATGCACATGATCCCGGGATTCGGTTATAAAATCTCCCATCAAAGATGGATCACTCATACTCAGTACCTCATCGTCACCACCCGATGCCGAATCCACACCGACATCTTCCTGCTTCCCGGGATTTTCAGTTTGTCGAACTGCTTTTTCGATCCGATCCACACTCGGTTTGCCGATAATCCGGTCTCTGTCACGTTTCCTGATCGGGACGGCAATACCGTTACGCAGTTTCTCGGTTTGTTCGGTGAGAAAATCCTTGAGACGAAACAGGTATTCGGCTCCCGACTCACTATGTTCAAACTGATCCTCGGCCAAATGGATGAGCTGCGCGTAGTCCTGGAGATCCAGCACCCCAAACTCACCCTTCCAGGTATGAAGTATGCGCTTTATATCGTTTCGGACATCGGTATTGCCGTTCTCGTATTCGAGTATGCGCGCCTCGAAATCCTCAAGAACGCCGACCAATTGCGATGCGAAACGCACACGAAGCTCTCTTGTATCATCACAACATTCTGAGTATTCTCCGGAGATCGAGTCTTCATTCTCGTTCGCCGGTTCAGTTTCTTCATCGTAGTCCGTGGTTGCACTCGTTTCGAACGAGTTGATGCCGCGCTGAAACTTTTCGGCCCAATTAGTCAATTTAGCGAGACCGGCGTCAAACGGAATTTCTTCCATTATGATTTTCGTTACGAGCCGTTCCGCTCTGGATATCTGCTTTTTCACACCGGCAGGCACGCCGATTTCTTCCCGAAGTTTTTCCAGAGCCGAAGAAATCCCCACCAGCACGGTTAGATCCGCCTTGTCAACCAAAGGGATTTCGGCCAATATACGGTTCACCGCACTATTGAGGTCAAATTCTCCGTTACTACCCATTTTCACTCACTTCCTCTTGGGAATCGTCACGAAACAACCTCTCCATTCTCACTTGATCCCGCCGGCCGGGATCAGCTTTATTCGCTATTTCCGGAGGCTTTGTTCCTTGACTAATCCTTATTTCCGACGAGAGTCAGACTTTTTCACCGGCCCGCATCCCAAAAGACTGGCGCCAGCGTTCCACGCGGCGAACGGCCGTACCCACTACTTCAAGCAATAGTTCGATGTCACTGAACGGCTTCGTCAAATAATCGACCGCGCCGACTTCGAGGCAATCGATCACCCGCTCCATTGTCGAAAATGCCGTCATGACGATTGCATTGCACATAGGATTGTCCGCACGCAGACGACGTATGACGTCGACGCCCGTCATTTCGGGCATGATAACATCAACCAGAACCACATTGTGGTTTCGCGATTGATTCTCCCGCAACGCAATAACCGGGTTATTGTACATCTTGAATGGGATGCTCTGCTTTCGGAGGATCGCATTCAAGGTTTTCAAAACCATTTCATCATCATCGATCACCAACAATTCTTCCGCCATTCGCACTCTCCCGTTCGTAAGACTCGCACAACAACATTCAGAAGATCGGCCAATTGGATCGGTTTAACGAAGAAAAAAGCCGGAGACAGTCTCCGTGCCAGTTTCTCGGTTTGCGATGAACTGTCTCCAGTCATGATCACGAAAGGCAGTTCTATCTCGATTTCAGACAAAACAGACGCTATTCCCGCATCAGGAAGATGGTAATCGTAAATCCCCATATCGTAGTAGTGTCCCGCAAGAAGAGTCACGATTTCTTTTCCAGACTGAGCTTCATCTACTTCGATTCCCTCATTTTCCAGGAAATGCCTCAGCGATTTGCGGCAAAACAGATCGTCGTCGGCCACCAGAATACGACCCTTCATTTCCGTCTCCGTCTCTTGATTTCTTTTCCCCGGTTTCGTTCGGCACACACTCCTCCCCGATTCGACAACGATGAGGATTCATCACCGATGGCCGGCCCCAAGGATTTACCCAAGTCACTATGTGCGGTAATTATCCGCACATCACAGGGTCTGATTTCCGTGTCCCCACCATCATCCGACGAAAACATCCTCGCCCACTGTCGTCCGTGTGTCCCTCTTTCGGCCATTCAGTGCCGCCTCCCGCCCGGGGTTCTATCCGCCTGTTCGAAGATCCGCACCGGGCACCCAAACAAGCACCATGCCAACCTCTGTAGATGCCGAATTTGAGCCTTTTCGAAGGGTTCTCTTCTATGAAGTCCGATTTTTGGTGTCCCGGTGTATCCGTAGCGATACAGACCCGGGTTTCACAGTCGAGAACCGGCGTACCAAGCGGAGTCGAGGTAGAGCAGTATACGTAAGATGTTGTGCGAGATTGACTTAGAAAAAGTGCAGGGTATCCGCGGAGAAACCATGAGCATTTTTCTAAGTCAAGATCGTGCAACAGCTTACGCAGTATACCGTGAGTTGATTGCGAAACTTGGGTTGAGGACGGAACCCAGTATCAAGATAATACACTTCCCGGCATTTGATCGGCCGTCAACAGATAGATAGATCAGTCAAGTCCTTGAATTGTAAGAGATTGGAGTCTTCGGTCCCCGTCGCGGCGGGGGTATCGGAACGATACATGGTCCTGTTCGAACGACCTGCCGTTTCGAAATTATTGCCCGGAGTCCATCCGGAAGTCCCGGAAAAGACTCCTTGGTTAGCCTAATTTAAAGCAAATAGGGCCTACCGAAGCCGGCCGTCAATCACGAGATGAGCGCAATACCCCAAAACCCCGGACAGATAAGGAACGGCTCCGGTCCAGACGACGTCTCGAGCGGAAAGCATCGGTACCAGAAGCAGCGGAAGGGGGATACCGACTGACGCAATCCATGAATGGGTCCATCCTCGGTGCTTACCGATTAGCGGAAGCATGGCAAAAAAGCCCAGCATTGCGGCTGTGAAGTGAAACCCGGCCAGAATCAGACCGAGATCGATCAGAAGCAGGAAGCTGTAGAAAATCTTCTGAATGACACTCTTGGTATCGATGTCTGGCCACAACGAGAAAAAGACCGCAATCGCCATAAGGGACAAGGCTCCCGGAAGAGAATTGAGCCGTGGATCGGGTAAGGCTAAACCATATACGCCGACAAAAGATACGACGGTCAGTACAGCTATCCCGACCAGTATGCCGACAATGGTATGTGTTTTGTGTCCCGCCATTTGGCCGCCATCTCCCCTGTTTCCATCCTGAACCCGAAGTGACTTCGGTCCACCCAGCCCGGTGAAAAATTGTGTCCAACCGGTACAAAATACGATTTTTGCCCGCGGGTGCGGAACGTTCTCCGAACTTCTCGGGCATTGGAAGTTATGCCTTAGCCCAACTGGAAAGGAATCTCCCGATTGAGACGCAAAAAAGCCATTCTGATAAACCCCTGGGTGGAGGATTTCAAGCTCTATGATGAGTGGATGCATCCCCTGGGATTGTATCTGCTTGCCGATTTTCTGCGCCGCGCCGACTGCGATCCAGTGATCATCAATCTCCTGGAACGGGAATCCACCGAAAAAGCAAAACGGTACGGGACCGGCCGTTTTCATGCTGAAGTGATACCCAAACCGGATCTGTATTCCAGAATCCCCCGGAAATACAAAAGGTATGGGATGTCCGAGACCTCGGCGTTGAGCAAACTGAAATGTAGCCCTTTTCCGGATGTAGTGTATATCACGAGTGCAATGACCTATTGGATTGGCGGAGTGCGATCCACCGTCGACCTTGTTCGCAAGGCTTTCGGGGACATACCCGTCATAGTGGGAGGTATTGCCGCATCACTGATTCCAGATAGAATCAGAAGCTATATTGAGTCGGCCGAGGTTTTTCCAGGCAGCCTTTTTCAGTCGGGAACAAGTGAACCGTTGTCGGCACACGTCCCAACCATAACCTCTCAGCCGAATTCCGTATCTCTCATTACCGGATTGCGCCTCACGAACTCACGGTATCACGGACCGATACTGACCAGCTTCGGATGTCCGCACAATTGTTCGTATTGCGCCTCACGAATCCTGCAGCCCGGGTTCATTCCTCGTCTCGCCGATGTCGTCGCCGAAGAGCTTGCATTCTGCATACAGGAGCGGGGTATTCGAGATTTTGCCGTGTATGACGACGCCCTGCTGTATAACGCCGATCAATCCCTTTCAGCGCTGGAGCAGGTGGTGAATACCGTCGGCGAATCCATTCGCATTCACACACCCAACGGCATTCATGCAAATTTCACAACCGATCGGGTGTTGGCTCGGATGAGAGATCTGGGTTTTACTACCATACGGATCGGATATGAAACGGGTAGTCCCCGGTATCGCGATGATATACATAGAAAAACATCACGGGAAGCTCTGAAAGGCTGTATCGACAGAGTATTCAGACAAGGGTGGAGCCGTGAGGATGTCGCTGTGTACATCATGGCGGGACTTCCCGGACAAAGCCACGTGGAGGTTTGCGAGGAGATGAAGATCATAGCGGACATGGGATGCCGGGTCAACCCCGTCTTTCTCTCGCCTGTTCCGGGCTCCGCTCTCTTTAGCCGTTACGCTTCAGATTATCCGATACTCAAAAAAGATCCACTCTCTCACAATGATTCCTATTTTATTACCCAACTGCCCAACTGGAACTACGAAAAAGTAGAACTGATCAAGACCCACGCTCGTGAACTGAACCGTCCACATTGATGGACCGCAAATGCCACTTCCGCGCTTCCGCGTGAGAGAATCGCGGTCCGCGCAGGGAGTGGGTAATGAGCGTTCCTCCCGTCACGCACTTCGGGAGGACGGGGTCGACATTAATTAACTGCTTCCAGTCCGGCCGGAAAAATGATGCCCGCTTTTCAGCCGGGGCCATTCACTGATGTAAACGCTTCAGCATATAATATGGGTACTCGTCGAACTTCTCTCCTCCGCCCATAACCCGGGGATCATTCGTTTCTACCAACCCGTGCACGAGCCTCTTCGCCAGCGTTTCCCGAACCTCCTGATAATCGTCCTCCGCCGCAACATTATGCAATTGCGCCGGATCCCTCTGGAGATCGTACAATTCTTCCGCCGGGCGTTTGGCAAACGCAAGACTGAAAAGCCGTCGTACGTTGGGATCCTGACGGTTTCTGAGCATATACCGTTTGGTGGGAGAATTGTCGACATCGCGGTATCCTGGGGGATCTCCCACCGGCCAACGATCCGGTACAAAGTTCCTTATGTAAAGATAATCGTGCGTCCGAATGGCCCGTGATGGATACCCCGTCGGTGTTTCCCCTTGTGCCCAGATATGTCGTTCTCGACCGGTGAGTATGAAATCCCGCTGTTTTTCGTTGCCCCAGGTAAACAGATCGCCACGCAGTAAGGGCATAAGACTGGAACCGGAAATCTCAGCGGGAACCGGTGCTCCGGCGAGTTCGAGAAACGTTGGCGCCAGGTCAACCAAACCGACAAAATCCGAGACTCTCTTTCCGGTCGCAATGCTTTTTCCCCACCTCATGGCAAGTGGCACACGCGTGCCCGTGTCGTACAGATTTGCCTTACATCGGGGAAACGGCATACCGTTGTCGCTGGTCACCACCACGAGTGTGTTTTCGAGTTCCCCGATCTCCATCAGGGCATTCATCAACTCCCCAACCTCGCGATCGAAACGCCCGACCTCAAAATAATATCGACACAGATCTTTTCGAACCATCCGTACATCGGGCAAACACGCCGGCGGCTTTACCTCTCCGGTTTCGCATGATCGGTTAAGCCGACTCCGAGGACCATAGTACCGGTGCGGATCGTGGCTCCCGAACCAGAAGCAAAACGGCGCATTCTTCGGTCGTGCGCGTAAAAAATGCTCGAAACTACGATAGCGCGCTCCGGCGGGATTCCGACCGCGGCCTCCCGGCTTTATTCGCCCCGGCCCCCACCCCTTCCGAGTGAACCCGACATGATATCCCACAGCCTCAAGAAGATCGGTGTAAACCGGGAACTTCGCCGGAAGCGTTCCCCAGAGATTAGCTCCCTCTTCCAACTCCCAATGATAACGACCGGTCAATATGGCGGCACGGGACGGAGTACACGACGGTGCGGTAGCATACGCGTTTTCGAAAAGCACCCCTTCGGATACAATCCGATCAAAGGTCGGGGTCTGGAGGGTCGTATCACCGGCAACCCCGGCATGCGGCCACGACCAGTCGTCGGCAAGCGCAAGAAGAATATTCGGACGTTTTGCGTTCCACGACCCGGGACCGCAGCCCGCAAAAGAGAGAATCGCGGCTCCCGAAGCCAATGTCCCGATCTGTTTTAAGGCGAAACGTCGTTCTGAATTTACTGATTCGTTGTGACAGGCGGATTCACCGGTCGCGTGAATATGGTTCATTCATTCTCCATACGATACCCAATCTACTGCAGCCAGACTCGCAAATCTCTTCCGATAAGAGTCTGAAGCTTGCTCACATCACTTTGATACACCTCATGCAGTTGCTCGCGCGTCTCCATTTTCAGGTAAACCGGCTCCAGTTCTCCATCTCGTATCGCCTCCACCACGGAAAGGATAGCATTGTCCGGCACACCGTTCAGGGACAAATACTTGTACAACAAGCCCTTGAATCCCGTTGCCCGAAACAGAAAACGATAAAAACTGTTCTTGAGGAAGCCCGAGGAGTTGACCTTCACATCTATTTTGGGACTGAAATGATCATTGACCCCAAGAAATCGATACAGACTACGCATAAACCCCTGTCCGTCTGTCCGAAGGTCGTCAAATAGTGCAATTTTCACTTGTGAGAAATTTTCAAGGTATGCTTTCACCTGATCGTGATAGAAGCCGACATCTTTGTAGTACCAGAGGTATTCCCAGTTCTTCTTCTTACGCTCTATCTCTTTTTCCAACGCCTCTTCGAAATTCAAATCCTCACGACCGTCTCGGAGCATCATCTTGTAGGCGGAAAATGCCCGGTCTACCGGATTTCGCAAGATAATAATGATTTTAACATCACCCAGTGTTCGTTTTATAACCGGTATTGCCTGCTCATAGAAATAGAGATTCTCGACACTGGCCTCACCCACCGCAATATTTTTGCGCGCCCACCGAAAAAGTTGCAGGTAGTCGTAGTGGTTTTTTATCGTGAAGGCCTCAACGAAATCGTCACCGGGCCCTTTGAGCGGAAACTTGAGAAAGTGGGACGATATATATTTCGGCTCCTTTATAGGGCTCATATAGATTTGCGGATGCTGGTCAAGATAGCCCGATACCGAGGTGGTCCCCGCTTTGGCCGCTCCAACAATAAGGAAATTCGGTAATCGTGATCTCATATATTTATACCAACCTTGAGAATCGTCAAAAAACAACCTCTCCTTTCGTGCATTCAACTTCCGGTCCATCCCAACTATGCCGAATCGAGTGTAGCACGTAAAAATAGAAAAAGACCGGTATGCCATAGCAGCGGGATGCTTCAAATCCTCCGCCGTATTGCTTATACCAGACCAAATGCCGCGGATTCGAACAAACTAACCCGGGACTCGTAATCAGCTCAAGTCATTCTCGACTTCGAAACCTGGGCTAGTGTGGCGACCGACAATTGCCAAGAATTAATACGGGCGCTT
>CAYFVL010000082.1:0-20779 GCA_964346405.1 uncultured Fibrobacterota bacterium | reverse complement strand
GTGGACCGGGTTTGCTCAGGACCGCGTTCTTTGTAGCCTCGCTGCCGGTACCGGCCGTTGTCGGAACCGCTATGCAGGGCTTGGTGGTACCCGGTGGTCGGCGTGTCCCGACGCCTTCAAGGTAATCCATAGTTTTCCCCTCGGTGGTGAGCATGGCCGCTACGGCTTTTCCGGCATCCACGACACTACCACCGCCGACCCCGACAACCAGGTCGATGTTCGCACCGGAGACCTCCGAGACGATTCGGTCAATTGCATCCGGTGACGGTTCGCCTGAAATGGAAGCATGCCGGCAAACCAATCCCTTCCGGGTGAATGCATCGTTCAGTTGATCGAGTCGGCCGGAACGTTTTAGCGATGATCCCCCGGTGACAAGAAGCAGGTTCCGGGCGTCGGATGGAACCAAATCGGCAATACTGTCGAATACACCGACTCCGAATCGAATGTCGGGTGTGCGAGAGAAATGGAACTGTTCGGGCATTGGACTAATCCTTTGTTTACGAGTCATTTATGGACGAATCCCGTTAAACCTGATGCTTTTCCGAGGTTCCGCCATCCAACTCGCCACTTTTGCTCGCCAGGTACGGTAATGCGGGGTCTGCTTGTGAGCCGATGCTGCTTTTTCGGATTCGTACGCTTCATACAAGAGGAAATAGGAGGGGTCGTCTTCGCTCTGGAGAAGGTCGAATCGCATATTCCCGTCTTCTTTCACGGAAGCCTCATGATTCTCGGTTGTTGCTTCTACAAAATCGTTGATGTGTTCAGGTTTCACGTAAACGTGAACGGCCGTCACTACCATTGTTCACCTCCTGTCGTCTTTTCCCTGTCCGCAATATAGTTTTCGGACTCTACACGGTCGGAGATCGGTTCCCGGGCTAACCATTTCCAAACTTGCGTTGTACGCCGACTTGCCGATGTACTGTCGCGGATACCATACTTATGATCTAATCAATTCGCTTTCATTGGAAGTCTTTTTCGGTTTTGTTACGATAGACCACTTGAACGGTCGGGTTTGTGTCGACTCGGTGGTTTCGCAATCGGCTGCGAAACCTGGGTAATGAAACATGACCGGCAACACGGCGGGCACACGGAAACGGTGAATCATGCATACTCGGCGGGCAGGCGTAGAACGGCATGTTGTTTGCTTGTGTGTTGAGTCCGCAATCTTGATGAAACCCGAAAACATGGAGAGGAATGGACACGTAAATGGCAACCGACACCATGAACGATTCTCAGATCAGGGAAATTGTCGAATCCGAGAGCCGTGATCCTTTTGCGATTCTCGGTATGCATGTCGTGCCTCAGGGAATCGTGGTCCGGGCATTTATGCCGCATGCTGTCGCGGTCAAGGTCCGGGAGAAGGACACCGGGAAAACGCGTGCAATGGAAAACCATGAAGGGCTCGGCTTTTTTTCGGTGATCTATTCACGGCGAAAAAAGATGTTCGATTATGAATTCATAGTCGAGAAGGCAGACGGCTCATCAGAGGTTGTGGAGGATACGTACCGTTTCCCACCAGTTATGAGTGAGGACTCCCGGTTTCTGTTCAACGAGGGAAATCATCAGCGGATGTACGAAGATCTCGGGGCTCATATTCGCACGATTGATGGAGTAAAAGGGGTCGTATTCGACGTGTGGGCGCCCAATGCACGTCGGGTATCCGTTGTCGGATCATTCAACGATTGGGACGGACGCCGTCATCCTATGCGTCATCTGGGGGCCTCGGGAGTGTGGGAAGTATTTGTCCCGGGACTCGAGGCCGGTACGATCTACAAATATGAGATACGGACTTCCGATGGTCATCTTGTACTGAAAACCGATCCCTGCGGATACCTTCAGGAGCCTTTCCCGTACCACGGCAGTATCGTCGCCGATCTGAACACCTTTCAGTGGGACGACAAAGAGTGGATGGATGAGCGGCACGAGCGTGATCGGCTGAATCAGCCCATGACCATATACGAACTGCATCTGGGCTCCTGGCGCAAATCCGGCCCGGGCGAGGACGACTGTCTCAACTATCGTGAACTGGCTGAGGAATTGGTTGCGTATCTCGATGAAGCCGGTTTTACACACGTTGAACTCATGCCCGTGCAGGAGCATCCATACGTTCCGTCGTGGGGATATCAGGTGGGAGGTTTTTATGCACCCAACCATCGGTTCGGAACGCCGGAAGATTTCCAGTACTTTGTCGATTATCTGCACCGGCACGGTTTCGGCGTGATCATGGACTGGGTTTCGGGGCATTTCCCAAAGGATGAGTATGGTCTGGCTCGGTTCGATGGTACACACCTGTATGAGCACTCGGATCCTCGGGAAGGGGAGCACGAGGATTGGGGAACACTGATTTTCAATTTCGGGCGACACGAAGTGCGAAATTTCCTCAGTGCGAATGCACTGTTCTGGCTTGAGAAATTCCATCTTGACGGTCTTCGGGTAGATGCCGTTGCTTCGATGTTGTATCGGGATTACAGCAGAAAGCACGGGGAGTGGATACCTAATGTCTATGGGGGTCGGGAGAATCTCGAAGCGATGGAATTTCTCCAGTCAATGAACCACCTGGTACACGACAAATTCCCTGGAGTGGTCACAATCGCCGAGGAGAGCACTGCCTGGCCGATGGTGTCCCGTCCCACCCGTCTGGGAGGGCTCGGGTTCACGTACAAATGGAACATGGGTTGGATGCACGACATTCTGGACTATTTCACTGTTGATCCCGTGTTCCGAAAATACCATCACAATCAGATTACATTTGGGTTGTGGTATGCGTTCAACGAGAATTTCGTTCTCGTGTTGTCTCACGACGAGGTTGTGCATGGTAAACGAAGCTTGTTGGAAAAAATGCCGGGGGATATCTGGCAGAAGTATGCCAACCTTCGAGCGCTCTACGCTTTTATGTACGGCCATCCCGGCAAGAAGCTGATTTTTCAGGGCGGGGAGATCGGTACTCATAAAGAATGGGATCCGTTGCAGTCGATTGACTGGCATATACTCACGAATGAAGACGACGGCTATCATCACCATGGCTTATTACAGCTTATTTGTGATCTCAACCGACTGTACCGGACGGAAGCTGCGATGTGGGAGCAGGATTTCAGTCCCGCCGGATTTTCCTGGATCGATCACACCGACCAGGACAACAGTGTCGTGTCATTTATTCGTCGTGCGAATGATCAGCAGGACGAATTGGTATTCGTATGCAATTTTACGCCGGTTGTAAGGGATGGCTATCGTGTCGGCGTCCCCGCGCCCGGGTTTTATCAAGAAATTCTCAATAGCGATGCGGTTGAGTACGGGGGATCAGGGAGCGGAAACATGGGAGGTGTGCAATCAGATCCGCAACCATGGCACGAACTCGGCCAATCGGTTTCCCTCAGGCTACCGCCACTTGGAGTTCTGGTGCTGAAACGAAGATAATATGTACCGAGTCGATGTAGCGGGTCGGGTGTTTGCACGACCTGATTTTCGATACTCAACAATACCGGTGTCCGTTTGTGTGCCGCATAGCCGGATACCGACACCGCAGGAAGAGGAGTTCGTCGCATGAAACAGATTTATCGATTGAGTCGGGACAAGAAGATCGCCGGCATTTGCGCGGGACTCGGGGATCGGTATTCACTCGATCCTACCATTGTTCGCCTCGCGCTGGTGTTTCTGACAATTCTGACCGGCATTTGGCCCGGCATAGTCACCTATCTGGTCGGCTGGGCGATAATACCGGAGTATGAAGAGCCTCCGGCAAAACCGGAGGATTCCGATAGATCGGAATGAGATGCCGGATGGATTACGTGCGCCACACGACCGAATCCGCCAAATTCATGGATAAGGGCGCCGAGTGCATTTCCGCACTCGGCGCTTTTGGGCTAGGCCTGGAGCTGTCTATCTGTTGATGATAAGGTGAGAGGTCGTCGAGCTTTCTCCGGTAATTTTCAAAATCAGCGGAAGTGTTGCCGCATGGTCAACGCTCAACTCCAGTGTGCCGTGCGACGCACCGGCTCTCTGCAGAAGGGCGCCGGACGGTGTATACAGCAAAGCGGTTACCGGAGCATTATCGGTCGCGATCCGGATAGTCGAACCGTTTCGATAAATTGGTGTGATCTGTTGCGAACCGGTATGGATCCGAGACTGTCCTGAAGTCGGATTGTCAAGGCGATACCATTGCACCGACACTCCTGTTCCGCCGCCTTGCGATGGTTTGATCACTTTTGCATAGAGCAGGCCCTGTGGTGTTTTGTGCAGAGCCGAACCGTACCATGTATCTTCATACCCAATCCCGAGCGGTTCCCAGGTTTCTCCTCTGTCTTCCGAACTGTACACGAATCCCGTTACACTTTCGCCGTTGGCATCATAGGCAGAGTAGACCGGCTTGTTTTCATAGACTGCGAGTCCGGCAATCCCCGCGGGGAAATCGATTTTCTCCCAGGTTTCTCCCGCGTCGGTGGACCGTGCCAGTTTGTTGTATGTATTTGATGCGTACAAATGGGCTTCATGAGTGTATACCAATGAATTTACTGCGAAATCCATGACCGGCATGAGAGTCCAGTCTTCACCATTATTCACACTCTTGTATAGGGTGTCGCCGGTCACCTGAACGTAGACGACACCGTTGCGGAGCGCATGCTGTTGTGAATAATATACGGGAGAAGTAAGCGTCTCAATCCTGTTCCAGGTTGAACCTCCGTCGTCGGAATAGGCGACCCCGACCTCGGGACCGTCGGGACGAGCCAGAAACAGTCGACCTGTCGGGGAAACGTCTATGTCCGATACCATTCCGTCTGCTATTCGGGTCCACGACTCGCCGTCATCATTGGATTTGTAAACAACGTTCCATTCAACACCGATCGCATACAGGACGCCATCCCGACCCACCGTCGCAATTTGAAGAAGTTCGGGGGTCGTTCCCTTTTCGACCCACGAATTTCCGTCGTCCACGGATTGATAGACTGTCGAACCCCCCACAATAGTGAACAGGTGCCCGCTGTCGTTCGACGCAATGCTTGCGGGGGCCGTGCTCCCTCCCGGATTTGGTATTCCATGCCAGGTTTGTGCGGATACCCGGCCGATACAAAAGACTGCCGCAAGAAAGATCACGGCTGAAAGGCCGCCTTTGCGGCTATTGGTAAAATCCCAATGCATACTTCTCCTCCTTTTTAAGGTTTTCTCCTGTTTCGCTTCAGCCTCAGAGAGTCCGCCCGGCCGGGAATTCGGAACTCTCCGGAGAGCCAAAGCTTCCATCCCATTAGTGAACAAATATCGATAACGTATCTGAAACAGCGATCTTGTCTGAATGCTCGGAAGAACCGGGTCGCGCGGATGTTACCAGCCGAAAGACGCCGGGCATTGTCCAGTGAATTGCGACCGTGCTGTCGGCCTGCCAGTCCGATACAAAGAAATCACCCGCGGAAAAACGATACTCTACGCCTTTATCGTCCAGGTTAAAAGCTGCGCCGCCCGATGTATACACGGCACTGTCAAGTCGTGTCGGCATGGTTTCACCCACAGGCGTATGCGGCGGCAATAATAGCGGCTGATTGCTAAGAATAATTGGGAACGGCTCGGACCAGGATGACATTATTGGTGGGTCATTTTTCAAACGCGCCGCTCCCCGGACATGAATCGTGTCGATGATTCCCGATGACGTCGGCCACTGGTGAAGAGCCGTAGAATCTGCAATCCATGCAGAGAATTCGTGGCCGTTGCCCCAGTCGAATCGGTACTCAAGTGGCTCTTCGTGAGAAGAACGGGCGCGGTGAATGGTGAATGCATACTCGCGGGAAAAGGTTCCGACACGCCTGGAGCCCTGAACCTCCGGAGTGGTAATGGAACGTTCGCCGACATAGGTCGTGACGTTTGAGTGGACTCGAATTTCATCCGTTTCGTCGCGAAGCGGTATGAGCGAATCGCCGGTGGGGGAGTAGTACGAAAGATTCAGGTTGCCCGGGGGAAGCAAAAGTGAGTACCCGCCCGGAGTATCGGTCTGGAAAGACAGCGGTGTTCCCGGAATTACGAGCAGTGCTCCCGTCTCGAATTGAGAATCTGGAACGGTAATCACCACTCGACCTGGCAGCGAGAGGGTGTCCCGGCCCAAAAACAGGGAGTCGGACCGAGGGTATATGTCCGGTTTCTGGAACATGGTTCCTTCTGCCGAATCGTGGAGAAACAGCCGATAGGTTTCATCGGGTACATTGTGAAACCGATATCTTCCGCGAGTGTCGGTCGTACTGAAGAGCGAGGCACCGGGATCTGCAGTATTCGCCGATGATATCGGGCGCCCGGCTTCTTTGCCGAGGGAATACGGCTTTGCCGAGAAACCGTTTTCGGGAGTAAGAGCAACCGAGACACCCGCAGCGGGACTTCCACTTGAGTCCACGACTGCACCGGCGATCACGGCGGGATTGCCGACCTGCGATCCACCGGCCAGGTCATTCGCGCAATTCATCATGGCAGCGGTTCCGAGCACTAACGCAATGAGGGTATGGACCGCTCTTCTAAACATCGTTTCCTTCTTTCGTTTCTTCACTCGTCGGGAAAAGCTGAAAGTTGCAGTGATAGACCCGGTCGGGTTTTTTGGTCTGCCGCGATTCTACATATCGGAGTAACTTTTCCTGAAATTCCTGTATCTGTTTTTTGTACCAGTCGAACCCTTCCCGGTTCAACGCGATAATCAGGCTGGATATCTCTCTGTGTCGTCGTGAGCACGTTCCGATTGATTCGGCAGCCAGAGCCAGATTCTGCTGATGGAAATTGTGCACCGCCAGTGAAAGTGCGTCCCCGTGTATGGTTGGGACTTCGTTCCCGGTCGTGATGATGGGATCGGAGGATTCATATCCGTCTTTCGTTTTCTTGATCAGGCCCAGACGAAGCAACATCGTTACCGAACGTCGTGCATTGTATGCGGAGATCGGGGGTTTGACCATTCTGCCAAGGCGCTCATAATCTTCGCCGAAATTAACCATCGTAACCAGTTCACGTATCGTATTATGGTACCATTCGGCATAGAACTCGTATTGCTCCCTGGCAACGACCCGAAACGGGTTTCGGGGATTGTAGTTCATCAGGCGTTCGAAGTACATGTTTCGAACCGTAAGATCTTCAGTTTGTCCGAATGCAACCAGATCGCAGAAATAGGCGAATGACTTCTCCCCGAGTTTCAAAACTCTGTTCAGTTTTTTCGTCGACGGTTCAGACAGGTTTTTGCTCCCTGCGATGACCATTTTCAGAAAACTCTTCGAACGAAAACCGCATTTATCGGCGAACACCTGGAATGAGAATGAAGCATTGGCCGATTTCTTCTCATTGTAAAACGCATCGAGATATTCACGATAGTCGAAGTAGTTGAAAATATTAGGCATACGTTGTTTTCACCTGATCAGTACATTCTGCCGTCGGATGTTAATAATATAGGTCTTCAGCTTCCTGAAAGGGCGCCCGTTTTGCACAAAAGGTTCTCTGTCTGGTGAACGATAGCCGAGACGGTAAGCCATGGCGGGGATCCCGAATGTCGTTTCGGCTGAAAAAAATCGAGCGTGAAAATGCCCGTCGGACTCGCAATGCGCAGTCTTTTTGGATAAACGGCGTGAACTCGGTTACGATGAAGGGATACCGACCCGGATAGATAAGGCACTGACTCGTCACGGCCCTTTATATGAAGGGTGTCCACGTTGGGTGGGGGAGCATTTAATCATCATTGCTCCGCAACTCCCTGAAAGGGGCGATATATGGTATCTGGAGTCCGATGCGGTCATTGAAATCTCACAGCAGGTGCAGGAAATCTACCACGGGGACGCAAGTCGCCGGTATTTGACCGGTTTCAGCTTTGGTGGCAACGGCTTAGTTAGGTAGAATGCCGTGATTTGATTGCGAAAATGGGGGCGAAAAGCGCCCGTATTAATTCTTGGCAATTGTCGGTCGCCACACTAGAGCCGAAGGACTGCTGGACTGCTCGCGGCCGCATACGCTGATGAGAATGTCTACGATTGGCTCCTCTCCAGAAGGGGGGGGCTCGGTGATACCTTCCGTTTCACAACATTCCACGATCATGATGGAAACGGCATACGGCGTTTCCACCTGCAGTTCAGCGGTTAAATGAACACTGCCCTTCGCCTCGCCAAACAGATTCCTCGCCATCGCCCCCCCGATGATCAGGCGAGCGTTATTTTCTGAACAATGCTCCGCCCCAAGAAGACTCCGAGTCTTGAGTGCAGGGCGGTTTACGAAGCTTCACAGTATTTCTGCACAGGGCGAGAATGGCGCCCGGAAAGGATAACTCATGTTGACGGCAGCTTTGATCATTGCCACAGTCACTGTAGCGGCGGCAGCGTCCGGATCCGGTTTGGACACCAATTCTAATCAATTCAATATTGGATTCAGCTTTGGAGTCAATCATGCATCAATGTATGGCGCGGGGATTGAGGACATGGAAGAAGAATATGATTTGTCGGGACGGTATACAGCCAATTCGGCATTTTCGTTTGAGTACAAACCCATACAATCATTAGGGCTGGAACTTGGGGTATGCTTCAATGGGAAGGGATACAAATACGAGTATACCAGAAGGGATGACAATGGGGCTCGCTACGATATCGAAGTAATTCTGAGAGATGGATTTATCGAGTTCCCACTGGTTGCTAAGCCTAGCATCAGTGTCAACAATGTCAGACTCTATCTCGTGGGCGGAGCCGCCTATGGACGTGTTTACAAGGCCTCCAGAGATGTAAATATTACGATAAGCTACATGGGCATGGATACCACAATCGGCATTCCAGATGATGATTTCTATAATGAGGGTATAGGCTACCCGGTAGACACTTTCGGAACATTGAAACACATACCGTATGAAGATCTTTATCGTTTAGATGATTTTTCGATAGTTATGGGTGGGGGATTCGAGAGTAAACCGTTGTCTTCCGCTTTTCCTGTATCCTTTCTTGTGGATCTCCGATACTACCTTGGACTTCGCGATCACACACGCCTCACCCCTGAAGGAAAAGACCGATTACGGGAGCTTGCGGAAGAATTTCTGCGCTTCCTGGAGGAAAATAACCTTGATCCGGAAGAATACGGTTTCAGCTCGGATAACTCGGCATCACGTGCACCAATTCACAAGTACTCAACCTTTTCCGTGAGTGTGGGATTCAGGGTGCATTTCTAGCCCATGGCTTCCCCTGATAGATTTGCGGCAAACCCGGCGTATCCACACGGAAGACCTGTTTTTTGCGAAAGGAACTCTCGTACATTTGCGTATTTGTATAGCTCTCTGCATGGGTGTCGTGCTTCTTTCGACCTGTGCTCCCCGAGTTACCCGCCCTATACTGCGCGAGGGAAACCGGGAATTTGAAATAGACATTTCCGCACGGGTACGTACCGATCCCGACACATCTCTGGAGGTGACCATGGATATCCCGGCCGAGGTGGGAAACATTGATACCCTCTGTTTCCCGCCGCTGGTGCCCGGCTCCTATACGGTCATTAAATACGGCGGATATGTCCGAGATATGGTTGCGCTGGACGATTCGGGAGATACCATTTCCTTTACAGTCTTTGATTCTACTTATTATCTCTTCGATGAGTCCCCGACTCGAATCACGTACCGTCTGATACCGACCACCGCGGGTGACGATTCTATACCGCGCTTTGCAGGGACACATTTCGGGACTGAATATTGGCTTCTGAATACGTACGCAGTATTCGGATATATTCCCGCGTTACAAGACAAGCCGCTACGAGTGCAACTGTCCGTTCCCGAGGCGTGGACCGTGGGTACCGCCCTGGACATGGATTCGTCGGGGGCCCTGTACGCGGATAACTACCGGCATCTCTACGATTCCCCAATCCTTGCCGGAGATCTTACGGAGGCCGGTTTTACCCATAACGAACGAACATATTTCATCTATACCTACTCTGAAAACCCGGGTGTACAGGCGCATGGTCTTCGTCGTGAAATACAAAGCGGTGTCAAAGCCGCCGATGCATTCCTCGATGGAATTCCCACCGACCGGTATTGGTTTCTGATAATGGTTCATGACTCCATTTCGGTATCTGCCGGAGCGCATGAACACAGGAAGTCCTCGATCTATTCACTAACCGGAGATTTGTGGGCGGTGCGGGATATTCTTGACCTGGTAGTACCTCACGAACTCTTCCATACGCTCATTCCTCTCCGATTGCAGAGTGAAGAAATCAGGAAGATCGATTATATCGGAACCAATCGGGTTCGACATTTGTGGTTCTACGAGGGCCTTGCACAGTATTCAGCTTACAAGATGCTTTTGTGCGCTGGAGAAATGTCTCTTGACGAGTTTCTGGATGAGACCCGAAGCGTTCTTGTGAGCAACGAATTGGCCCATGATTCGGTATCGCTTGATTCTCTTTCACGTGCCGCTTTGTATGATCGTAAATTGCTCATAGATATATACCGACGTGGATTTGTTCTCGGTCTCGCTCTTGATCTGCACATTGTTGTCGAATCCTCCGGAGAAGAGACTCTCCGAAACGTACTGTTGAAGATGCGGGATCGGTATCCATTGGGAAATCCGTTCCCGACCGACAGCCTTTTCGCGATTATCGCCGATTTGAGCGTGCCGTCGGTGGAACCTTTTCTGAAAAAGCATGTACTTGAGATATCCGATTATGCTCTGAACCGGCTCTTCGACCATATCGGGGTGGTTTATAATGCCCGTGAGCCTCACCCCATTTTTGAAAGCAATGCGGGATTCCTTCCAATTCCCGACGACAAAAGCAATCGCCTTGTTGTCGGAGGCATATACCCATCCGTTGAGGAGACACCATTCGAGGAAGGCGATACCCTGATTTCGATAAACGGGGAACAGGTGTATGCCGATGAGTTCTCCATTGAGTTTCGAGGACTCCTGTTGTCTCCCCCGGGGAGGACTTTTACCGCCGTTGTTGCGAGAGGGCGGAAAGAAATCTCTTTTCCAGCAAAAACCCATCAATTCTATCGATATCACACGACTGAAATTCGCGTAGGGGTCGATAGGCGGAAACGGCTGCTGCGGGATGCCTGGATGAACTGCCGATAGGATAGTTGAGACGCTTCGCTTCCCGTGCGGAATGAAGGGTTCAGGTTTCAAGCAGTCTTTTTTACCGCACTCTTATACAATGTATCCGTGAAGCGACCTTTCAATGCCGCCGCCCGAGACCTCGGGATGCCTGGGGCTGCCTGTTTTAGGAGGCGACTGAGTCGACGAGTTTGCAGGCCCATCCCGTGGTCGTAGGCGATAAGTGGCGGTGTCCGGTCGCAGGCGTTTCTGCCTGTCGGCCGGAACACCATGGAAACACAGAACGTTCTATTCGGAAATGGTGAACGCGTTGTCACTCCAGTCGAAATCGGTTTTGGCATCATAGTGCTCAACCATGATCCGGCAGTTCGATGAAATGGAGGAACCCATCTCGGGCAGGTTTTCCGGTATGACAAAAGAGTGCAATCCGATACTCTTTTCGACCGGGAGACTTTCTTTCATGGGCAACTGGTACTTGGTCACTCCATTGTCGAGGCTGAGATACAGAAGAACATTGACACCATCGATATCCGGTCCACCCACCTGAATGTCTATTCGTTCTCCAACCGAAAAGACTTCACCACCATTTGGATACGTGACGCAGAGAACTGTTTCACTGTTTACGTCGTCGCATGTTCGTCCATTTCCGAGGGTGACTGTTGGAACCGTGGTTAGGTAGGAACTGATCGGGAGCACCTGACCGAAGTGCCCTTTCTTTGTGACCAGAAGCGTATCGGTGCCCTGCAAAAATGTTACGGTGTTCAGAGCCGTTGCCCCGGTGGTGTTCATAGCCATTTCACGGGATATCCTGGTGATGCGGCCGCCTGCTATTCTGTTGTTTGCCGTAGCTATCCTTCCCCGATAAACGGTATCGCCCGCCCTGACATGCAACAGGTAGACGCCTGAGGCCCTTGCCGGGTTACGAAGGCTGATATCGGTAGTTCCGCGTCCGACGAAGCCGTCGTACGCACGGGATGCTTTTCTTCCGGAGAGGCAGAAGATATCTACAACGACGCGGCTTTTGTCGGCACCGGTGTGCAGTTGAATAGAACCGTTAGTGAGGCGGAGCGACGGTGGAGGAGTTTGACGGTTCCGCAAAGTGGCGGCATGAGAAGTACCCGGAAGTTGCAAGCGCGCAATGCCATGTATGTCACTCAGGGCGGAAACATTCGCATACTTCAGCTTTGCCGTGGCCCCTTCAACAGGGTCCCCATTGGGATTGACAATTCTGACCTCCATAGCTTCAGCCGCCGTCGGTTTTGCCGCTCTAAGGTATTGTACCTCCATATATGCGAGTTTTGAGTACTGTGCATTTTCATGATTCTCAATAGTGAGTCTCCCGTCGGTGACCACCACGGTGTCTTCTCCCGTGAACATATACTCGGTCTCGGAGGGGGTTCCGTTAACAATGGATTTTCCTTCAGCCGAAATGTTCCAGTTTCCAACTGGGTACTGCGGATCGGAGGCGACGATTTTAACGAGATATATCCCCGGAGAAACCGCCATTTCCCATGTGAAAACCTCTTCATCCAGTTCCATGTGGTTCAGCGATTTGTAAATAAAATCGGTATCCCCGCTGCGGTTGCGTGCGTTTCCTCTATTGTCCTTATCCCATCCGTAGGTGTACTCACCGCGCTCACCGAATATCGAGCCGTCGTCCACCAGCATCCCTTCCGGAGCACCTGAGATACCTTTCTGAAAGTTGATTTTAACATCCAGCGGCGGTGGTATTGCGATTACCGCATCTGCCGTATCGCTGATTCCGCCCATTGTGGCAATCACTCGAACTCCGTCGGTCTCAAAATCGGGGGCGAGATACAAACCGGATGTTGCGTCAACTGTACCGTCGCCTGTATTCTTCCACTGAATGGCCGGTCCCACCATGGTCTCATCAAACTGGTTGTAGGCAACCACCGTAAACTGCAGGCCGGCCCGGGGAGCAATCGAAGCGGAATCGGGAACAACTTCGATCCGGTCAAGACGCACTTTCTCACGAACCGTGAAACCAATACTGGCGGTATTCTCATTTCCACCTTCGTCTTTGGCGACCACACTGAACTGGTAGTTACCGTCCTGAGCGTTTCCCAGATGATACTCGAATGGCGGAGCATTGAGTGTTGCAACGGGGGTGCCGTCATTGTAAAAAACAACTTCGGATATCGATCCCTCGTCGGATTCTGCCCATGCCGTAATCACTACGTCGGTGCCTGTCTCGATATACTCGTTCTGAACCGGTTCGTTTATCCTGACACGTACCGGGCTGCTGCCCACAAAAAGATAGGCGTGCGCGGGGCGGGACGACCCTTCGGTGGGGTTTTCAAAGGTCAAACGAACTTTCGAACCCTCGGTCCAGTTGAACGCATAAATCTCTGCGTCGAGTACTTCCGGGCTCGCAACAATCCAGTCCGCGTGATTGGTCCAACGGTACTCGCCGGTTTTCCAGTCGAACAACGATACCTGTTTCCAGTCCTGCTCCCAGCCCGAGGCGGTTTTCCTGTGGATATTGACCGATTTGTGTGATGTCGTATTGGTGACCAATAACGTGCCGTCCGGATTGAAATCCGTTTCACAGGTTTTCCCGAAAGAGGCGATCTTCTCAAGACCCGGATAGGTAGTGAGTTCGACCCGCGCATTGTACCGGTAGGTGAACAAGTCGCCGTGGATCTGTATGTCGCCAATGTACTTGTAATATCCAACGCTTTCTTCGAGAAGTTTAGTCTTTTCGCCGCTAAGAGAAAGAGTCCAGCAGGTCGCGGTTAAGGGCGCAAAATCCCGGCCGCGTTCAGTGTCGCTGGTGAATAGAACCAGGTCGGATGTTTTGGCGAATTTAATGTTGCTCACATTCGGCCACTCCGTGGTACCTACCTGGGTAGCACCACCTCCCAGCGGATCGGCAACCCAGATTGTCCCGAGATGATCATCACCCACAAGATAGACAATCCGGTCACCGGTGGCGTTGAGCCCGAAATAGTCGCTTCCGATATCGTTGACGATTGTTTTTGTCTCGATTCCACCTTCTCCGTCAAAATCGCTTCTTTTCAAAGACCAGCCTGACTCGTGCGATCCGTAGGAATACAGAAGATAGCTCCGGGGGAATGCTTTCAAAGCAGCGCGCTCTTCTGTGGTTTGGGAATGCGCCACGAAGAGTACACCGCACAGCAACATCGGCAATGCAACCGCCGCCATGTACATAAAGGAGGTACGTTTTCCCATGCTTTGGGATCCTTTCCTGTTGAGATCTTTTCGCGGGCACCCTCGCCGCGGAATATGGAGGGGCGGCAATTTACCCGGTTCTCGAATACCACACTGGTAAGTTACTCGAGTCGAGTCACAGTTCTCGAAAAATACGGTGCTAAAATGCATCTACCATTGCCATGGGAAGGGCAGGCTGGGTTAAGAAACGACAGGTATGGCAGGAAGGTGACATCTCGCTCAGTCGAAAGAAGTTGAGCCGCGTGATACCACAAAAGGCTTTGCTTCAATATCTCCGGAGGATGATTTTCTCAGCGGCAAATCGTTGCGGATCGTGTGAAAAGCCCGGTAACCGATTCCACGGGCATCGTTATCAACCGTGTCGATGGGCATAAGGGCGGTTTCACTGTCGTTGTCGAAAGATACCATGGCGATATCCCTCGGAATCATGATACCAAGACCGGCGAGCCGTGGGTAGAAAGTATGAAGCATACGATCGCGGGGGATCACCAGACAATCAACATGGTCGTCAAGAAGGAAAATGAATCCTTCACCAAGATTTTGAAGAAAATCGGTTGGAGCCGCTTGTTTTCTCGCATCTTGTGAACCCGAAGCCTCGAACTTTTCCGGATTTACCGCAAGGTCATGTATGAACTCCGCCACGGAACGGATTCTTTCAGAAGAAGGGCGATTGGGGGGAGGGAAAATGGTATGGATGATTCTCCCGGCGCGGGAGTTGGGTTCCGTAAATGTCCGAAGTATGAAGTGTTCGGCACCGTCTTTGGTATGAAGGCCGAGCCGTTGGACGGATTCTTCCGGGTAACTATACTGGATTCCGACTGAAGATGATTCGCGGATAAGGAGTTCGCGTCGGCGTGTAACCCATTCCGGAGGGATTGGTTGTTGTACATAGCCTATACGCCGGTATCCCTTGTCGGAAAGATGTTGCACTGCCGCGCTAACCATCCCTTTTTCGCTGAAAACGGCGCGTCGAAAGAGTTTTCGCGGCAAAGTGCCGGTAATTCCTTCCTCTAATCTATCGAACCAGATAATTGGTTTCCCAAGCGGCGCAAGGGCTTCAAGGAACCTTTCGGGCGACTCACCGATTCGGTTGAACTGGCGACGATCTCCGACCAGAAGACTGCCGAGATATCGATCTTTAAGGTCTCTTGCATACGTGGCGGTCACCCGTGATTGGTTTGGTTCACCCCTTTTCCAACCCTGAACGAAACGGGCGGTACCGGCAAGGAAGACGTGTGCATTCTCCGCTTCCTGAATAAAAGAACTCACGAACTGGGATGTCTGCTCGGTCAGAAGTGCTCCCCATATTCCGCCGATCGGCTCCACCACGAGTATCACGGGTCGTGATCGGTAATGACTTTCCACGACGGGGCTCCCAACTACCCAGGAACGCCCGGTTTTTCGCAAGAGTTTATCCTGGATCAGCCGATTATATGCTTTCAGCACGGTATGGTTCGAGACGTTCTCTTCAATGACCCAGTGGGCAACCTTGGGCAGACACATGCCGGGACGATATCGTCCCGCTTCTATACGGTTGCGGATCTTTTCGTATAGCGCATCGGTGGCATTTGCTTTCCTGGTCGTGTCGGAAAGCCGGCGGTTTCGAATGACTGCCCGTCGGCCGGGGGCATAATCGAGACTTCCTTCCTCCCGCAGAATGGCGAATGCTTCCAACACCTTCTTTGTCGAGCATCGGAAATGGCGTGCAAAGGCCGTTGCCGAAGGTAGAGTACTCTCGGGGGTAAGGAACAGAAATTTTCTGATATGGTCGGTTATTTCCCTTACCGTAATGCTGAGTTTTCCTGCGGACATACTCGAAATATACCGCATTTGCTACCGTAAGTGGTTCCTACCCTTGCCGAAACGGTGTCGGAATCGTATTTTCCTAAACTTATCCGGCTGGATTCAGGGTAGATTCCAGAATCCCCGGGTTACACATTCCTTCGCGTTATCCCAAAGAGAATGTTTTTGCTCAATTCTTCATCTTGGACCTTTGATTTTCCGTCCTCCCGTTGTGCGGGACGTGACGGCCTGGGGAGTTGCGATGCTTTGGAAAAATGCTTTCATACATACCCTTCGGGAAGATCCCGCCGAAGCGGAACTGGTCAGTCATAAACTGATGATTCGAGCGGGCATGATTCAGCGTCTGGCTTCGGGGATATACAATTATTTGCCGCCGGGGCTGAGAGTTTTGCGGAAAATCGAGATGATTATCCGCGAAGAAATGACACTGAATGGTGCTTCGGAGCTTCTGATGCCCGCTGTCGTTCCCGCCGATCTTTGGAAGGAAAGCGGCCGCTGGGACTACTATGGCCCGGAACTGCTTCGTTTCAAGGACCGCAAGGGCAACGATTTTTGTCTTGGACCCACCCATGAAGAGGTGGTGGTCGATGTGGCTCGCCACGCGGTAAAATCCTATCGCGATCTTCCGTTGTGCCTCTACCAGATACAGAGCAAATTTCGCGACGAGATTCGTCCTCGGTACGGTCTGATGCGCGGGCGGGAATTCATCATGAAGGATGCCTATTCGTTTCATGCCGACGAAGGTGATCTGGATATAATGTACCGGAAAATGTATCGGGCGTACAGCTCGATTTTTTCTCGATGCGGACTCGATTTCCGGCCGGTCGAAGCGGATTCCGGTACGATCGGGGGAGATGTCACCCATGAATTCCACGTCCTGGCGGATTCCGGAGAAGATACCATCGCATTCTGCGGTGCTTGTGAATATGCGGCCAATATCGAGCGTGCGACCTCGAGATACGAAGCTTCTCCTGTTGATGTCCCTCGGGATTCACCTGCCGCCGAGGATGTCGCCACCCCGGACAAGAAGTCAATCGAAGAGGTATCTTCGTTTCTTGGGGTCAAACCGGAGCAGACCGTGAAAATGGTCGTGTACGAGGTTAATGCGGGGGAGTACTACGCCGGTGTCTGTATCAGGGGTGATCTGGAGGTCAACGAGGCAAAAGTGAGAACCGCTCTGGAAGCCGATCAGATACGAATCCCCGAGGATGACGAATTGCGGCGCAATACAGGACTGGCCGTGGGGTATCTGGGTGCCTTTGGTGAGGCGAAAAAGGTTCTCGGGAAAGTAGTTGCGGACTATTCGGTCTCGAGCCTGGCGGATGCGGTGGCTGGGGCAAACAGAGAGGGGTATCATCGGATTCACGTCTACCCGTCCCGCGATCTGCGGTTTGACTCCTGTACCGATATCGGGTTTGTTACGCAGGGTGATGCCTGTCCTCGGTGTGAAGCGGGCACTTTGTCGATGCGCAAGGGAATCGAAGTCGGCCAGGTATTCAAGTTGGGCGCCAAGTATTCCGAACCGATGGGACTGACCTATCTGGACGATAAAGGAGATAAGCATCCGGTAACGATGGGATGTTACGGTATCGGGGTAGGGCGTACGGCCGCCGCGGCTATAGAGCAGAACTACGACAAGGACGGCATCGTATGGCCGGTTTCAATCGCGCCATTCGAAGTCGCGGTGGTGTGCCTCGATCCGAATGATACCGATGTGTCGTCCGTGGCGCATTCAATTCACGAGGATCTTCTGGCTCAGAAGGTTGATGTCGTGCTCGATGACCGGGATGAACGTCCGGGAGTGAAATTCAAGGATGTCGATCTCATCGGAATACCGGTCAGAGTCGTTGTTGGGGGAAGAGGACTAAAAGAAGGAATTGTAGAGCTGAAAGCACGGTCGAGCAAAGAGGTGAACAAAGTTCCGAAGGACCGGATAGTCGGGGCGACGATGGAGTTGCTGGGTGCTCTGGCTGTCGATACCGGTTCTCTCTCTACTGATCCGGATTGAGCGAACGTTTTGACAGATCGGCTTTTTGGGCGTATACTATATAGATGCTATCAATTAATATAGTAGTATATTGAAGTAGAAAACACGGCAGAACGAATGAAACGCAAAACCTGGACAATTCTGGTCATTTCCAACTCGCCCAAAGGGCCTCGGCGTATACAACTGCCCGGTTTGGTTCTGGTGTTGGCGTTGATCATGGTTGTGACCGGTTTCATCGGGCTGACGCGATGCGGCCTGTTTGTGGGCAGGTACATATACGCGAATGTCGGGGTGAATTACCAGAAACGTGAGAATCAGGAACTGGTCATGAAGCTTCGATTTCTGGAACGACTGGCCGAAACACATAATGCCAAGTTTCAGGATCTGGTAGCGTTCGAGGATCGTTCACGGTTACGGTTTGGGATGAGTACCATCAGCGAGGACGTTCGAAAGGCCGGTATCGGCGGACGTCCCAGTGCCGAAGAAATCGTTCTGTCGTCTCTGGACGACCCCCTCGTTCATCGGGCTGAAGGCGTGTCCGAGAAAATATCCGCATTGGTTCGTCAGGTAGCCTTACAGGATACCACGTTTTCCCGTATGATTTCTCACGTTCGCCGTCAACAGGATCAATGGGCTCAGCGTCCCTCGATTCAGCCGACACGTGGACGCATCACCTCTCGTTACGGATATCGCTACCATCCGCTCCTTGGCCGTCGGGCATTTCACGACGGACTGGACATAGCGAACAAAGAGTGGTCGGTGATTTTTGCCACCGCGGACGGTATTTGTTCGTTTGCGGGGATAAAAAAGGATTACGGCAAAGTGGTGATGATCAAACACCCCGGCACCGATATGGAGACTGTGTATGCACATTTGGTGCAGAACGCGGTGAAGGAGGGTCAGGTGGTCAATAGGGGAGATGTTGTGGGATATATGGGCAATACCGGAAGAAGTACCGGCCCTCATCTTCACTACGAAGTTCGTAAGGGCGGCAGGCACACCGATCCTTCAAAGTATATCCTACCTATGGACACGGTTGTCGATTAGCAGAATGTTATGGTAGAATCCAGGCAGATATCGGTACGGACCCGCGAGCGCAATCACTGGGTCGATATCACCGGAGATGTGAAAAAAGCTGTCGCGGAAAGTGGCATCCAACAAGGAGTGGTGACGGTCGCGAGTCTTCATACGACCGCGGGTATAACCATAAACGAGAATGCCGATCCCGACGTGCAGCACGATTTCTTCTGGAAGCTTGGCCGAATCATTCCGGAAAATGAGTCGGGATACCGTCACGCCGAAGGAAACTCCGACAGTCACCTCAAGGCCTCGCTCGTGGGACTCAGTGTGCAGGTTCCGGTACACTCAGTTGGCTTGGTCCTCGGGACATGGCAGTCGATCTACTTCTGTGAATTCGACGGCCCGCGAAGCCGACTGGTGTCCCTCACAATTATTGGCGAATAGGCGTGATTCGCTCGACCTGACGGGCGACCGGTTGCACACCGTACTCCACAGACGAAGCGCCGCGGCGGTGCAAAGGCGAGGTGGTGATGGTTTGCGGGCTGAAGCGGGTCATACTTTACATATCTTTTTTATCTGTCCTGTATCCCCCGTTGCACGGTGAAACTGAACTCCGATACGCGCTCGAGTTGCATCGCATTCCGATGAACAGTCGAAGCGTGGCCATGGGGGATCTTGGAGTAACTCTTCCGTACAGCGGAATTTGCGCGGTCAACAATCCCTCCCTGGCCTCCTTTTCCGAGAATAAGTCGGTATGGATAGAGGGAGCGCGTCTCTATGGCGGGCTTTCGGATATCGGTGTGGTTTCTCTTGCCGCACCCGTTCAGGAGAGATTGAATCTGGGTCTTCATTACCAGGGTTTTTTCTCCGGCGATATCAAGCAGTATGATTCCCTGTCCGGTACCTATGAGCAACGCCTTCTGGACCAGGAACTCCGCCCCGACGAGAATTCGAGTACGGGTGTATTTCACAACAACCAGAATACTATTCGAATCTCGGTGGCGAGGCTTTTCTCACTCCCGGTCCCCCGGCCTTCGGGATTCAGTTTGCCCTTTGTCCTCGATATAGCAGGAGGCCTGAACTTCAAGTATCATTGGCAGACAATGAATCCGGGAGATCAGGTGTACGTGGGGATGAATGTCAATGTCGATCTCGGGCTTGCCGTGCGTCTGGGGTTTGACTACAGCTTGAAAGATAAGAAGCTCAGTCGCCAAATCCTCCTCAGTGCCGCAATTCATGATGTCCTTCCTACACGGGTAAACTGGCTTGGCTCGTATCTGAACTATGTAGAGGAGACTCAGAGCGAGGGTCGGTACGGAATCGCCTACATTGACGAGTCGGGAAGATTACTTGCCGATTGGACCGTGGCGGTCGGCATGAGTCTGCAATATGAAAATCCGGTACAGTTCGGGATCGAGGCCGAGTTCTGGGATGTCGTAGCACTGCGTACCGGACTTAACGGAAAGGTCCCGTCTATCGGTGCGGGGGTTTGCATTCGCTCGCTTTCGATCGACTACGCCTTTACGTTCGATGCACCCGCCTACACGCCCTTGCGCCTGGCTCTGGGGTATGAGTTTTAGACCAGTGAGTTGGCGCCCGGCTTTTCGGTATGGTTTTGCGGCGGTGGGTTTCTTGTTGCGGAGTGTTGTGGTAGGTGGAGGAACCACGGAGGACACTGAGATCACAGAGGGGAATTTTGGGTTTTTGTTGCGGAGTGTTGTGGTAGGTGGAGGAACCACGG
>CAYFVL010000081.1:0-20810 GCA_964346405.1 uncultured Fibrobacterota bacterium | reverse complement strand
GTGAAAGCCATTCTGTTCGTCCTTTATGAACCGCCAACGGACGAGCGGTTCTTAGCCCAAGTTTCGCAATCAACTCACGGCATTATGCGTAAGCTGGTGCAATGATTGGCTGGCAAGGTACACAGCCTCTGCAAAGATTGATTCGACGGGGCCGGCTCGCAACTTACTGGGGATCTTTCCGGCCGGTCGAAAATAACCATAAAGGCGTATGATACCCGAGGGCGGTTGATAGATGTTCTCTACCAAGGGAGTCATGCTGCTGGAATGGTTCGGATTCCGCTCAAGGGAGGGGAGTCCGATGCAATTAGCATAGGAGTCCATATCATTGTCATATTTGTCGACGGGCGACGCACGGATCACATTGCACGGAGCTTGAGAGATTTTTGACTTATTGTCAATTTAGTGGGCGATTCGCAGCTCCGTTTTCTTGAGTGATGGTGTAAGTCCATCCCTTTGACGACCGTGTAAGTTGAAGGAGGTAGACATCGGGATTATCGCTCAAGATCAGACCTTCCCGCCGATCCCATCGAGCGGGATTGCTTGAGGTAGGTTACCCGGTACGCCGCGAGGCGTCCATCTCGCCACGCCGAATGGTCAACCTCATCGCCGGCGGCAAATTGGTCGAAGCAAAAGGGCGTCGTGCGCGGTCGAGGTTCTACCGATGATCCCGGCGTTCGAGGTCGGCTGCTGTAAGGGTTGATTTCTCAAACCGGCTCTTGCGTTGGGCAACCGACAGCATAGCCTTTTTTGCCTTCGAACGGCCTGCGATATCGAGGGTGATGCCGCCGACGAATACTCCGCCGCCGACCGCCCAGACTGCCGGGATAGGTTCTTCGGATGGATGCGCGACCATGGCGGCGTTGCCGATCATCGCCAGCCCGGCAACCGTATTGATAAAAGTGGCCAGGATACGCATTCCCCTGCCCTGCCGTCGGGCCTCGTCCATCGACATAGGGCTAACCGGCAAAACCTCCGCTCTGATTGATTCCCGACCCCATTGATCCTTTGTCGGATAAACCGCGCGAGCCTCGGGTGTAATCGTGCCCGATCCCGAATCTTCGGCGATCGCGGTGTTGGGAATGGCACTGGACGCTATGAGGCCGAGCACACAAACTAAACGAGTCCAAAATTTTCTCTTTGTGCCCGTATGTGAATGATATGGCATGCCGATCTCCTTTATGAGCCGAGGGTTTTGGATTCGGATCATTCCAAGGATACGGCAATTGTAGAATCGTGCCCACCAGTTTTGTCCAAAACGGAAACGGTATTTCCGCTTCCGGTGGAATCGGCGCATCGAACCGTGCTTGTGGATCGCGTATTATCCGCGCCGGACGCCGATTCGATCATGGATCAGATATTAACTCACCAGAACCGATTTTCTTTGCAGCCCCGTTTTCTCCCTTGACTGGTCAACCCCGGCGTATGCTATTTGGTCTAAAAACAGGGTGTTTCTTCGAAATATCAAGTTGCTTATCAAAACAAGGGCTGCGCTCCTTTGGTGCAGGATGCTATGAATCGCCCGGCGAAGGATGTTGGGGTACGAATAGAATTTCCGATAACCGTCATCTCTTTCGGCGACAATTCCAGTCCGTGTAAGATTCTTGTATCGGGCAACGGGAAAACACAGTGTAAAGTATTGCCAGTCACTCGGGAAGTCGCCGTCGATCAACCGACCTTCTTCTTCCATCGTTTTCCAAAGACGAGTGCCGGGCAGCGGTGTCAGCATCATGACATTCAGGATATCCAGGCCATAGGCAATTGCAGCTTTTGCGATTTGCTCTCCGCTTCCTTTGCTATCCGCATCGAGCCCGAGAATAAAGGACCCAAGGACGGAAATGCGATGCTTCTGTATGCGTTTGACGGAATCCCTCATGCTTGATGATTCACGTATGGAGAACTTCTTGCTGACTTCCGTAAGCCCTTGGGCGGAAATCGACTCAAATCCTATGAATACACCAATGCACCCGGCTTTCCGTGCAAGCGATAGCAATTCTTCATCATCAGCCATATTGATAGTAACCTGGGCGATCCACCGCTTGCGTAATTTGGCGTTGATAATAGCGCGCAGGAGTTCCTTTGTATATGCAATGTGCTCTTTGCGTGTCCCGATAAAATTATCATCCACGATAAGGATGTCTTTCTCCTTGATCATCAGCAATTCTTCCATGACATTTTCGATCGGCCGACGCCTGAATTTGCCGCCGTTGAAAGAAGTGACACTGCAGAAACTGCAGGCAAGAGGACAACCGCGTGATGTCTGAATGGAGCCGAAGTGATACCCCTGGGACAATAAGTCATGCCGTGCGGCAGGTATCTTGGCAAGGTCGAGTCTTTCTCCTTCATATATTGTGCGAAGTGCGTTTTTGCGGCAATCCGCAAGAACATCCTTCCAGACGCTCTCGGCTTCTCCCTTGACCACGGCGTCGACCCGCTGCATTGCTTCATCGTAACACATTGTCGCATGAATGCCACCCATGACAACCGGTACGTTCGCTTGGCGGTAGATGGTGGCGATCTCGTATGCTCTGTTGGCTTGCGAGGTGAACGCGGTAATACCGACTAGATCGGGGCGGGGCAATTCGCCATATTCCGGAACGGTAAGGTTTTCGTCAATGATTGTAACATCCCATTCATCCGGAGTAAGGCCGGCCAGGACCAGCAGTCCCAGAGGTTTCCACACAGCATACTTGTTCCAGCTATTACCCTTCGTTTTCACCATACTCACCAGGGGGTTGCATGGATTAATGAGATACAGGCGCATATTGTCCTCCACAGGCTCACAAAAAAATTGGTCGCCGTCGGTCCGACCCGACTCTTCGTTATCGGATTTATGCCGGATTCAAAGCGATTTCAGTTGATAGTTCAATTCGATGGAATAGTACTCGGCATGATCACAATTGATTCACTCCCGGCATACCTCATTGTGCTTTTTGGGCAGGTCGGAGGCATTCGGCTTTGCCGGGAATTCGAGCTGCGACGTGACGCATCGCGCTCGCGCAGGGAGTGAGTAATGAGCGCTCCTCCCGCAAAGCGGGAGGGGATCGGCGCCATTATTCCACTCTTGCAGTACGTCCATGACCACGTAGCAAACGCTATGCCGCTCATCGGGGTCCTACGTTTAGCGCTTCCGCAATGCCTGCTCACACTCCATCATAATGAAGTGCTCTGTAATGCATCTTGATGGAGAAAACCCATGCATGATAAGAAACCGAACGTTGAAAAAGCATGGAAACGGAGCGGGGGATCAGGCCGCATCAACCAAAAGAGACGGTGCCGGCAAAGTCGAGTTTCCGATTCAGACAGTGGATCGATCTTCGTCCTTGCACTTTTGATCATTCCCAGTAGATATCTTCCTGCTTTTGGGAGAGGTGCCCGGGAGGCATTCGGCTTTGCCGTAGTTTTCTCGCTTCGTCGGAGCCTGAAAGCACATCGAGCAGGGAGTGAATCACTCAATTAATTGCAATCTCTGCTCAGAAAAGAGAAATTTGGCCGGCGGCCGGACTTCTCCGCGGGCCCGGCCGCCGGCTATTTCTTCTGCTCCGATTCCATCACCGCTTTGTTCCCCTCGAGATACGGGTTCACCGTGTCTTCGGCGCCTTCCACGATCCGGTGGAGCGTTTCGATTGACAGGTCCGCGGCTTTATCTACGTAGCTGTCGGAAAATTCGGATTTGATCCCGATCGCAACCGTTGGGATGCCGGCTCGCGAGGATGCCTCGATCGAATCGGCATGCGAGGCTATGCCGACACAGTTCCACGGCAAGGCTTCCATCCACTGCGTACAGGTAAGAAATGCCTGAGGGGCGGGAAGCGGCAGGGTGAGAACCGAATTGTCAATTACTGTATCGAACAGGTCGGCCATTCCCAGTTTTTGTGCCAACTCTTTGCCGTTGTCGCATGTAGCCGCGAGCCCACGCTTGACCCCGGCTTGGCCCAGCGCTACTAACAGTTTGGTTATTGAAGGGTCCACCATTGCATGCGATGCTCCATTGAGAATGCTTGCACAATCAGTGGTGTCACCGGTAAACAACGAATCGAGCGAAAACACAACCCCGTCCAGCGGCTGCTCTTTCCATGAGGGATGGTACGGGAGAGTCAGGGGAGTGTTTGGTTCGACTGTGGTCGGAGTATCCATGACGACAAGCGATACCGGTTTCAGTCCGGCATTAGTTATCGTCAACGAGTCGGGCTGAACGTTCACATAGACCGGGATGCCGTCTTTGAAAAACCGGAATTTCAGCGATTTCCACCAGGGAGGGAGATTCGGAGACAGTTCGACTCCCTTTGCTGAAACGATCAAACCTCCGAAACCTTGAATGACTGTTTTCCAGATACCGCCCAGTGCGGCGCCGTGATGGCCGTGGCGGGTATTGGCCATGGAGTCCTCGAGATCAACTCCCGCCGCCCAGGTGAAGTATTTACGGGCATCGCGACTATAGCCCAGTCGCGATGCGACAAGTGCATGAGTGCATAACGAAAGTGAGGAAGTATGCGTACAGCGCGGAGCGTAGTAGCGATAGTTCGCGTCGGCGGTTTTCTTCGAGAATCGCCGGGGTATGGTCTCAAACAGCAATACCGTATCTGCCTGTTTGGTAATGCCGTCGGCGCCTTCTTTGGCCGACGTGGCTCTGGGGTCGGCGATCGGTAGTTTGGAATGATCCTGAAATTGCTCAAATACCGTTTCGTTTACCATGGGGACATACATGTTTTCGACTACGTCGTTCCATCGTCCCCAGTCTTCCTCGCCAATGCCGCAGCGCCGAAGCATCAGAGATACGGCGGTTTCGTCCCGTTCCATGAATGTCTCGATAAGCGCTTTGGCGCGGCTGAGATACTCGATAACCGAAACATTTGTGTACGCATTGTCGCTTATCGGCTTATGAAGCTGATCGGGGCCACAGGCGTTTCTGAAATGGTAACACCCGTCTTCTTCTCTGGTATACCGGGACGACCAGAAATTAGCGGTTTCCGCGACCACTTCCAGACCGTAATCGAGCATAAAGGTGGTGTCGTCGGTCATTTCATGGTAGTGCATTATTCCGTTGCCGACGTCGAACGTAACGTGCAGCTCCATCAGCCCCATCCCTCCCAGAGCCGGGGGGTCTTCGGCGCCCGTGTCGTACTGATTGCCCGGATAACGCGCCCCCTTGAACCCCTCCTGGGCGGCAAGTCGACGAGGCGGGTCCAGCCTGAGCGCTCGGTAAAGCACATGGTTTCGTGCCAATTCGGGTGCCGTCGCGACCAGAAGCGGAAGTTGAAATACGTCCATGTCCCAGAATACCGCACCGCGATACCAATCCCCGGTAAGGTTTTTCGCGGCTATGGACGACGCTCCCTCGTCGGCCGGTGCGGCAATACGTGTTCCCCACAGAGCGAACCTGATACTCTGCTGCGACCGTGAATCGCCTTCGATTTCGATATCTGCGTTTTCCCAGAAATCGGTAATTGCACGCAGATGCGTACTGAAACATAGATCGTAATCGAGGGAGGCGATCGAATCCGCACGAACATCGGCGGCGTTTCCGGGAACCCGGCCTTTGGACAGGTCATGATCGATAACCGAAAGCTTCTCCAGAACGAATTCTCTGTTGAGCGATCCTTCCGGAATTCGCCGCGTTATAAGCGCAAGACCGCCTTCGACGGATGTTTCGGGAATGATTGTGTTTCCGCCGGCCTGCTCAACCTTCGCAATGGTGATCGTGCGGTGCATCGTTTGTTTCGAGCAGAGAACAGTCTTGATCCTGTTTGCCCCTTCTATGGTCTGGCGCTCTATCTCCGCGAGTTTCAGCCCGTACTCGGAACATCGTGGCCATCGATCGGCGGAGAAGTATTTGGCGCGGGATTGGTGGATATTGCCGTCCACGCCCATGCATATGTCAACATTACCGTCCCCGGAAAGGACGGTCACCGACATCCTTTGACAGGCAAGAAAAGGTCGGTCTATCGAGGCAAACCGCGATTCGACAACCTTGACCCGGGTCTTGTTGTGGACAAAAATCGCTTCTCTGGTAAGCACACCACTGCGCATATCCAGAGTTCGGTGGGAGGATTCCGCTTTCGGCTGTTCTTTGTCGATACGCACAAAGGCGGGAAGCCAATCGGGAGCGCCGAGATAGTACATAACGCCCAGGGGAGCGCGAGTGTATACTCCCGATTGATATACTCCCCGATATGCGTCGAAACGCTCTTCGCCAAGAGTTCCGCGGGTGCAGTGTCGTCCGTTGCCCACGCAGAATATCGAGGAGTAAAAATCAGGATGGAGTCGGGGAAGGTTGTTTTCTTCGATACGCCAGGACATTGTACTCTCCTATAATCCACGTTAGTTCGCTGATTGAAGTTGTCGCCGGACGACAATAGGCGTTTTATGATGATCAAATGAATCGCACATACAGCAGGCCCAGGAAGCCGATCACGGAAAATAACATATGGGATGTCGATGGGTTTGCCGCCGGCCGGACCGTCCGCTACGCAGGTGAGGACCGAAAAGGGCGCATTGCCGATTGTCGGGACGATACACACTAACCCAGGTTTCGCAGTCGAGAACGTGCAACAGCTTACGCGGAATGCCGTGAGTCGATTGCGAAACCTGGGCTAAAGTAAGAGCCGCCCGTCGTCATTGGTGATAAACAAATCAGTGCTGTCTGTCGCAACCGAATAGACTCGGTAATCCATTATGTAGATCGGTGCACACTTCGGCTCGAACAAATATTCATTCCATAATTCACTATTATCATCTGATTGAGATTTCCCGATATTGTAAAACCATCGCGATAGCAGTGGATTGACCAATTACGCGTATCCAGAGCCGGGCGGTACATAAGCGGCACAAAAAAAGCGGACCGGTTTCCCCGGCCCGCTCTCAGATTACTATTCTGATGCAAGATGAAATGCCTATTCTTTCCCTCGTGCATACGAACTGTTAGTCTGCGGAGTCCGTGAAAGCTGCTTTGCATCCACACCGGTTTCGACGGCGAGTTCCGCCATTCGATCAAAGAGTCGATCGTCGGCAACCGGCTTACGACAGAGGAGCCATAAGCTTTCCTTTTTCTCGTCGGCGATTATGACATATTCCTGATTATTCCGATCGTAATCGAGGATCTCGTAGGTTCTGGTAAAGATGCCGTAGAAGCGTACCTTGACCCGCGCCGGATTGCGTGAGTCCGGGTGCGCCACTCCCTTTAAGGAGACTTCCGAACCTCTCCCATGATCCTTGAAGCCGCGGAACTTGAACTCGATTCTGCCGTTATTACCCTCGGTGAAAACAGCTTCAACGTTCCCAAGTCCCCGCTCTTTTTCATTGTTCAATCGGGCGGTCTGATACCATCGGCCCGCGAGATTTGATACGGAAACGTCTCCAGGGCCTGAGAGTACCGGGGCCAGAAAACCAACCACGGCAATTTGAAGGAAACTGAAAAACGTGGGGGTTTTGAGAGAGAACTTGTCGGCAGTTTTTTCCAATGATGAACTGATCATGAAAGTATCCTTTCATTGTGAAAGAGACGGTGAAAAAAAAGAAAGAAGTGGTAGTCACTTCTGGGGTCATTACGAAGGCTCCGGCTCGGATATTCCGCAAACGGTTGGAAAATTTTCATTGGGTGATGACAGCAAATGCCCGCACCCGTTTTCCGCGCCGGATTGTGAACGGCGGAAAAACGAAAACATGCCTTTGGGGACATAAAAGGTTACACTCAGGGTATTCCCTCTCGCTGAAAGTATCAATACATTATATCCATGGATTGTTCTCTGCCCTTGCATAAACAAATTTCCATGTTTTGGGGCTTCTGGTTTTCCGCAATGATCATGGAAGAAAGGTTTAACATGAAACCACGGCCGGCTGTTACGATGATGATTTTCCTGTTTTTAGGCTTCGCTGTTTTGCATGCCCAGGATCCCGCTGATCTGCTGGAACAGGCCGGCATATCGGGAGGGATTGTCGTTGAAATGGGTTGTTCCGATGCCTCGTATACCAGAGCGCTGAAGGTAAGCGATGCCGTTCTGGTGCATTCATTGACCAGGGATCCGGCAATTGAAAAGCGGCTTCGCAATGAATTGTCTTCGGAGGGGCGCTATGGTCCCATTTCGGTGGATCACTACGATGGTGAACATTTACCGTATGCCGACAATCTTATAAACTGTATTATCATTCCCCGCAAATGCGACGTGAGCGCATCGGAGCTTCTTCGCGTCACCGCCCCGCTGGGCGTCCTTTTAATAAAGGAAAACGTCAATACCGAACTTATTGCGAATGGGAATCTAAGCGGAACGGCTGTGGGTGACGGATACATGAAAGTGACCAAGCCATGGCCCGCGGATATTGATCATTGGCCCCAATATCTCCATGGCGCCGACAACAATGCCGTTGCGCGTGACCGGAAAGCCGGGCCTCCGCGCCGCCTGCAATGGACAAACAGCCCGCGGTGGAGCAGGTCGCACATGACGATCCCCACTATCGTGAGCATGGTTTCATCACACGGACGGCTATTCTCGATCGAAGACCGTCGGACGCCGGCGAATCCTTTCCTGCCCAGCGATTTCTACCTGATAGCCCGCGACGCTTTCAACGGTATTGAATTGTGGAGCCGCCCCTTTGAAGATTGGGAGCCAGTAACCCGTTATGTCAAAGATATTGCGGTCCAACTGCAGCGGCGACTGGTTGCCGACAGCGCTGTTGTCTACTATACTCCGGGGCTTCGTGCTCCTCTGACCTCATTTCGCGCCACTACCGGCGAAAAGGTAAAGACGTATTCCGGGACGGATAACACACAGGAGTTTGCGCTTTATGACAATGTCTTATATGTGATTACGGGTGATCGCATGAACAGCGCACGATTCAATATTGTCAAGTGCCACAAAGGCGTCTGCGTCGGTGGGTCGGACCCGAACGAGCCATTTGACGGGTGCGGGTTTTCAGAACTCTACAGTGAGGAAGCTGTCGATAAAGACAATACTTTCTGTACGTTGCTGGCAATAGACGCCACGACGGGTGAAGCGCTCTGGAAGCGTGAGAGTATCGCCAATTATATTGGCGGTACGCTCGCGATCAAGGGTGAGCGGCTCGTATATCAAACCGCCGACGGTTTGCTCTGTTTGAAACGCACCGACGGTTCGGAGCAATGGACGGTGCATGAAAGCGTGACGAGTGAAGACGGCACTTCGCCAAACACGGTCGTCATAACCGATGAATTCGTTTATGCCCAAAACGGCTCCATGCTCCATGCGCACGCAATGAGCAACGGTGAATCACAATGGTCAAAACCAATCAGTCAGAATTATGAAAAATCCGCGGACGTATTCGTTACCGGCGGAGTGGTCTGGACAAACGGATGGACCAAAGAAGAACCTAATATGCCCGTTTCCGGGTTCGATGCGCACACGGGGGACTTGATCAAAACGTACAGCCAACGACACACGGGGCCTATGAGTCATGACCGTTGCTACAGAAATTTTATAACCGAACGCTATTATATCAACAGCAAAACAGGAGGCGCCGATTTTATTTCGCTGGGTAAGGGCCATGAGTATCCCAATTTCTGGGTGCGTGGGACCTGCGGCATGGGCGTACTGCCCTGCAATGGGCTTCTTTACAGCACTCAATACTCCTGCCAGTGCAGCCGGGGCGAGATGGTCGAGAATTTCAACGCTTTCTCGACTGTTGACGGCCTCGATACTATGGTACGTCAACCCGCAATCGCCCCCAGTGAACAATTGACCCGGGGTCCCGCCTTCGGCATGGATGTCAGCGGTACAATATCGGACACGGATTGGCCGGTATATCGACACGATACCAGACGGAGCGGCTCCAGTCCCTGCGAGGTGCCGTACGAGGTCGGGATACAGTGGAAAGCGCAGGTGTCGACGACGCCGAGCGCACCGGTTATAGCGGGTGGCCAGGTTTTTGTTTCCGATATTGAATCGTACTCCCTTCTTGCTCTTGACGCTCAAAGCGGCAGGGTAAACTGGAAATATGTGGCGGGCGGGCGAATCGATTCTCCGCCAGCCTGGGTTGATGGAAAAGTGGTATTCGGCTCCAGCGACGGATGTGTATACTGTCTTCGGGCCTCCGACGGCGAGTTGATCTGGAAATACCGTGGTCTGCCCGAAAGGATGATAAGCGCATACGGACGGATTGAATCGGCATGGCCTGTACACGGCAGTGTTCTGACACATAACGGCATCGCTTATTTTGCGGCCGGAAGAAGCTCCTTTCTCGATGGCGGTTTGTTCATCTACGGACTGTCGATTGAAAACGGCGAGAAATTGTATTATGAGGAACTGCATGCCGAATACTCAAACAGGTATTCCGCCCCGGGTAAAGGAGGAAGAAACGATATCCTGGTATTGGAAGATGACATTCTCCATATCGGGCATCTGGCATTCAGGACCGACCTGAGCAATGCCAAACCAGCCTCGCACCTGTTTCCTTCGGCCGGATTCCTGAACAGCCAACCTCAACACCGCATTTACTGGACTTTGGGGACGAATAAGTACGCCTGGCAATCGACAAGCCCCCCGAACGGTGATATCATGGTGATGGATGAAAGCCAGTGGTTCCAGGTCGACGGATTTCCAACGGCGCGACATTCGTATTTCGACCCGCGAGTCAAGGGCTATATTCTGTCTCGCGGCCGTGGCGATGGAAAGGAAAGTATCGAATGGAGTGTCCACGTTCCTCTTACAGCCAAGGCAATGGCGCTGGTCGACAATGCCGTTATAGTGGCCGGTGAACCAATTTATTATCCTCCCGATCATCCGGCGCAAAGCTATGTCGATGCATACGAAGGGAAACTGGGCGGGACCGTCTGGTTTGCTTCGATTGATGACGGACGGAAGCTGGGAGAGTTTACAGGTATAGCTCAGCCGGTTTGGGACGGAATGGCGGTAGCGGATAACCGGATATATATATCGGCAGCCGATGGATATGTATACTGCCTCAGCGATTCACCCGTGGCGATCAAAAACCGGAAACACGTGGATTCCCAGATCGACAAAAGCGGCAGGAAGCGGATGCCCATGGTTATGTCCCGCGCTCTTTCCATCGGTATCAAAACGGGTTTGCCATCTTCCCGAAACCAATCTGTCGAGCCACGGAACTCACCGAATGTACCTGATGCGACTTCCCGGAACATTACCGCACTTTCAAAAGCCACGGACTCTCCAAACGGATTGTCGGCGCACGAGATCACTATTATGGAACACTGGTATGGTATTGGGGGGGAATCAATATCCGATTTACTTGAGAGTTCTTACTATCCCCAGGCGCCAACTGTTCGAAAAGCCTGTCAGGGTTTCCCGAAAAGGATTGATGTCGCGTCCAATTATGGCATACGCATCCGCGGAACCTTTGTTCCCCGAAAGGATTCCTGGTCGCGGTTCCAGTTAGCCCCCAGCTTCGGCGAGAGGATTCTGAGGCTGAAAAAGACTTCCGAGAACGAATACGAAACGATTCTCCATACTCAAAGCTCGGACAGTACGCACAGTGTGTCGGCTCCGGTGCGTTTTTCCAGGGGAGTAGTGTATGAGTATGAAATAATCGGCAAAACAGGAAGCAACCCGGAGAGTGTCATAATACGATGGGCTCACGAAAACGAAGAATGGTTGGAACTTTGGAATGATACTGAATCCTGACCGGTGCCTGTCCGGAAACCCGCTTCAGCCAGGGACGAGCAAATCCGGGTCGGGCCTACGTAAGTTTCTTGTTATTAATGTCTTACAGAGATTCATGGCAAAAGCGTTCACGAAAAATCAATGACTTACAGAGGATTTTTCCGCGTTCTCTCCCGCCTCAGACACAATCCGACCTTCTTCGACCGAGAACAACCCAAAAACCACGTAAGTCATTGATTTTTGGTCGCGCTCAGAGGAGATTTTCTTCGTATGTCATTGGGATACAATGAAATCGGTAGGCCCGACCCCAATTTGACCGGCCGACCGAAGTTTATTTTTCAGATCTGAGGTACGACACGGCACACCGAGCGCTCAAATTAGAACTATCCTCAACGGCAATGTGTAATGAATCCACCGATCGGGTTTCGAATCATTCTGCTCACAGCGGCATTTGTCGCGTCGGTATCTTACGGAGCGAATGTGCAGATCGCGGTCGCCGCAAATTTCAGATCGGCCATGAAAGAGATCGTGACCCTGTTCGAGGAAGAAACCGATCATGATATCACCCTCATTGTCGGCTCTACCGGAAGACTGTACGCACAAATCCTCAACGCCGCCCCGTTCGAGATATTTTTCGCCGCCGACGATCGTCGCCCGATCGCACTGCAGGAAAAAGAGCTAATCGTGCCGGGCACAAGAATTACCTATGCAACGGGTTCGCTGGTGCTCTGGAGTCCCGATTCCGAACTGGTGGACTCCGCCGGGGCGGTTCTGGAGAAAGGTGATTCTTGGAATCGGTTTTCAATAGCGAATCCCAATACGGCCCCGTACGGCGAAGCCGCCCGCGAAGTGCTCAGTTCTCGCGGTCTCTGGGAACCGCTCCGGGACCGAATTGTAACGGCGAACACTATTGCCCAGACTTTTCAGCAAGTGTCCTCGGGAAGTGCGGACCTTGGATTTGTAGCCGTAAGCCAGATAGCCGCAATCAATGGGAAAGGCTCATCCTGGAGCCCTCCCGAAAATTCGTACAAGCCCCTGGTCCAACAAGCGGTCCTCTTGCTGCCCGGAGCGAAAAACCGAGGGGCGCGGGAGTTCATGGATTTCGCTCGAAGCAATCAAGCGATAGAAATAATCCGGCGGTACGGCTACAAGGTCAGGGATTCTGTCGATAGTACAACGGTCGGGGAGTAAATCCACATGGTATGGGATGCGGTTCGAACCACGCTGTTACTGGCGGTCTGCTCCACAGTTGTGCTTTTGGTAATTGGGACTCCGCTTGCCTGGTGGTTAAGCCGAAGTCGTCACTGGGGAGCACATGTCGTCGGTACTATCGTATCACTTCCTCTGGTACTTCCCCCGACGGTTCTCGGGTTTTACCTCCTCATAGCCCTTGGGCCCAAGGGCCCACTCGCCCCCATTCTGGATCTCTTCGGAATACGAACACTTGCGTTTTCTTTTCCCGGACTTGTGATCGGTGCCGTTGTGCATTCCTTACCGTTCGTAGTTCGTCCGCTGCAGAGCGGATTTGCCGCCCTGGGAAACGGTCCTCTCGAAGCCGCCGCAATGCTGCGAGCCTCTCCCGCGGACCGGTTCTTTACCGTTGCGGTGCCCATGGTGCGACACGCATTCCTTTCTTCCGCCACGCTCGGATTTACGCATGCCGTCGGCGAGTTCGGTGTCGTCCTGATGATCGGTGGCAATATTCCCGGAAAGACGAGAGTACTTTCCACCGCGATTTTTGAGCAGGTTGAAGTCATGAACTACTCCGCCGCGCATACCATGGCGGGTGGCATTCTTCTGTTCTCCGCTCTGGTATTGTTCCTCCTTCGCTTGATCGGCAACAGGAACGGAGGCGTCACACCGTGAGTGCATTTTTCGTAAAATTTCGGCACCCACTCGGCACCTTTACCCTGGATATCAATACGGATATCGAAGACACAGGCTTGACGGCCGTTTTCGGCCCGTCCGGCTGTGGCAAAACGACGCTGCTGCGGTGCATTGCCGGACTGGAGCGTGCTGAGACCGCACGGTTCACCGCTTTCGGCACGGTGTGGCACGACTCAGACAAAGGAGTTTTTGTTCCATCTCACCAACGTCCGTTCGGGATGGTTTTTCAGAACGCGAATCTTTTCGAGCACACTACCGTGCGAAAGAACTGTCTATACGGTCTAAAACGGACACCTGCCGGAGATCGCCATTTTCCGTTTGAGCGCATTGTACAATTCATGAAAATCGACAGATTTTTAGACAGGCCCGTGAGATGTCTTTCGGGCGGACAACGTCAGCGAGTGGCAATGGCCCGGGCACTCCTGGCAGGCCCTCAACTCCTGATGATGGACGAACCACTGTCGGCCCTGGATTCACAGAGTAAATTCGAGATACTGCCATTCCTCGAACACATAAGGGACGAACTTCACGTCCCGATTCTGTACGTAAGCCACTCGTACGAAGAGGTGTCCCGCCTGGCCGACAGGATAATCGTTCTCGACAACGGTGGTATATCGTCTTCAGGCCCTCTCAATGAAGTGGTGACTCAGTTGAGTACCGCGGCACGTGTGCGTCATCATGCAGCGGCAACCGTTCAGGCCGAAGTGGACGGAGTCGACAAAAAGTACAACCTGGTGCGCGTCCGGTTTGACACCGGAGTTCTGTGGATGGAACAGCCGGTGGTTGAACTAAAAGGCCTGGTACGAATTCGTATTGCCGCCGATGACGTCATTCTCACAACTGAAGACCAACTCGAAAACAGTTGTCAGAACAGTATAGCGGTGCTCGTCGAAGAAATAGTTGAGGATGGTCCCGCGATGTGCCTGGTGCGCCTTCGTGCCGGCCCCACTCCGCTTCTCTCCCGAATTACCCGTCGTGCGATCGATCGGCTCGCGATTGAGCCGGGCATGAACTGTAGCGCGCAGGTGAAGGCGGCTTCTTTGGCGTAGAAGCTTTGTGGATCTGATAACCCAACGGACACTGTACTCAATTTGAGTACTCCAATTTCATTCCCCAATCGAGATTTTTCTCAAATATCGCTTACTTGTTGGTATAATCCGAGGTGTATGCCGATAATATTTGAATACCTGAGCTACCGCAATTTCCTCAATGACTACTACGAAGAACAGAAATCGTGTTCTCCGTGGTTTTCATACCGGTATTTTGCGCAAAAAGCGGGCATTCGATCGCCGGCGCTGTTTGGTGAGGTAGCTGCGGGAAAAAGAAATCTCACGGACTCCATGATAGAGAAATTCTCCCGGGGATTGGGGTTTGAAGAGAACGAAGCGCGTTATTTTCGGTATCTGGTGCTGTTCAATCAATCGAAAGTCTCGGTTCAGAAGCAGGAGTATTACGCAATTCTGCGCTCCATGGCCGATCACATCAAAGAATCCTCTATTGATGAAAACGTTTTCGAGTATTTCAGCAAATGGTACAACCCGGTGGTCAGAGAGCTGATTTGTCTGGGAAATTTCAACGACGATTATCGTCTGATCGGCGAAACGGTCATCCCCGCCATCACCGAGCGCCAGGCCCGTGCCTCGGTGAACCTGCTCAACAAGCTTGGGTTCGTTGCGAAAACGCCCGACGGCCGGTATCGTCAGACCGAACCCGCGCTTACCGCAACGGCCACAATCGGGGCACGGGTCATTCGGCGGCTGAATGAAGAGCTGCTGGATTTGGCAAAGGATTCAATTTATCAACAATCCCCCGACACGCGCCACGTATCGGGCGTTACCCTGAGCTGTTGTGAGAACCTCTATGATGTGCTGTCGATCGAAATCGAAGCGTTTAAGCAGCGCGTGGTAACCATCGTGAACAATGCGGCGCGGGAAGCGGATTCGGTGTATCATTTGAGCGTGCAGTTATTCCCGCTTTCGAAACGACTTAACTCGCGGGAGTCCTCGGATGATTGATACCACTAATGTGATCGGTCGACACGGGAACCGATGGTCGGCTCTCCTGGGGACTCTGGCGGTTTTAGCGATGATTGTCGGTATTTCTGGATGCAGTTCCGGGGACGATCTCGCGGGAACAACGAATATCCCCAACGCTCGTGCCTACGGATTTGTGACTAAGGATCAGCAACCCGTGGCCGATGCGACGGTTCGGATGAGAGAGCGTTTTCACTTGTCCACCCCCGGCAACCAATCAGGTGCGGTTTTCGACATCACGACCGATTCCAGGGGTTACTTTGAGGTCGACGGAATACCACGAGGGGCCTATACGGTTGAGATTATCGACGGATCCGGAAACGGCGTTCTGGTACGCCCCCGCATCGAGCCACATAACAAGACGGCGTACGATCTGGGAACCCTGGCTCTTCGCCGGAACGGTTCGTTTTCGGGCTCGATTGCCACGGACAACATTCCGGATTCGGTGTCGCTGCGAGTCGGACTGTACGGTGTGGATCGCGTCGTCGAGGCAATCCGAGGCCGATTCCGATTCGATAGCCTCCCCCCGTCTACCTATGAATACTTCGTATGGTCTTCCGAGGCGTATGTGGGTAACCATTCCGGTTTGACAACGGTCTCCGAAGGGGAAGTGACCCACAACGAACGTCTGTTTCTGCCGATAGACTATCACATTGACTCACTGGCGGTCGCACACTACCTCGATACCCAGGGGATCGAGGATTTCGACTGGACGAACCGTACTATCGTGCGGAATAATAGAATCAGGGGAATTGATCTATCAAGTCTCGGCCTCTCCACTATCGATTCTTCGTTTCGAACCTTGACCATGATCCACTCGGTGAATCTTGCTCGAAACCCACTGACTACGTTCCCGTCGGTATTTGTGGGAAACACGGAAATTCGATCACTGATATTTGACAGCATTCCTCTTGACACGCTGTGGCCAGAGATAGCGACCCTTTCCCGGCTGAGCTATTTGCACATCAACGACATGGGGATTTCCTCGCTGCCGGATAATTTCGACATTCTTGAAAACCTGCGGTTTCTTTTTGCGAACGGAAACGCTTTCGCGACCATACCACCGGCTTTCTGCCGAATTCCCGGATTGGAGCGACTATCACTTTCCGGTAACAGTCTGACGGATATAGACACGTGCGTCTTCGCGATCCCCCACCTGGAACAACTGCACCTTGCCGGCAACAGCATACTGAAGATTCCCGCGGCAGTTGGAAATGCAAACGAACTCATTGTTCTGTCACTTTCATCGAACCTGATCTCCAGTATTCCGGAAACTATCGGCAATTGCCGCTCTCTTCGAGAGATGCAGTTGTATTCCAACAGGTTACGGACGCTACCGGCAGCCCTCTCGCGATGTACATCGCTCTCAAAGGTATTCGCCTATGGAAACGAGATAGACAGCATCCCAATCGAATTGACACGCCTTCCTCGCGATGTGTTCACACTCGGCGGAAACCGCTTGTGCGACCAGCCCGAATCAATTGTTGCATGGTTGGACGACGGAACCGATGAGTGGCGCTCGAACCAAAAGTGCGACTGAGTTGCGGTCCGCATGATCATCTTTCCTCCGGATAATGCCGGATCAGTGTATTATCCACGAAGCGTTCGCCGCATGTACTCAAAATGAGTAAAGATATTTCACCACTTTTCCGGGGCAAACGAAGCATCGGTCGCCTCGACGATATACCTTGCCTCTGAACAGCTCGACGCACCGGCCGGAATTCCGCACCTGGCCCCTGTTCATGGATACTTCCAACTAACCCAGGAGTAGAGCATGGGAAATTCACAATTCACGCGAAAAGCGGCAGCAACAATGCCTTCGCAATGCGCATGGCGCCGGTTACTTTTGGCAGCTTTGCTGTGCATTAGTTCCGCCCTGGCCGAATTCTCATGGCAAACCCCCGCGGCCGAGGTGACTGAGACCGGTGACATCGTATGGTCACCAAAGCCGTTTGAGTACCGGCCCGGTGAAACAATTCGGTACATCGATTTCGATAATGGTAACGATGAACAAGACGGAACAACCCCAGCAACTGCCTGGAACCACCACCCCTGGGACCCGAACGCAACCGACATGGCGGCTCAGGAATCCGGGATACGAACGTATGTGTTCAAACGCGGGGTCACCTATCGCGGCATTCTAACCGGTAATGAAAGCGGTGAAAAGGGCAACCCCATCATTCTCACCAGTGATCCGGACTGGGGTGAAGGCGAAGCCTGTATCGCCGGCGCGACCAGGTTGCCGGCGTCATGGGTTCCGGCGACCTCGGTCGAGGCGCCCCAAAGAATGCCCCAGCTCGAAAAAGTGTGGGCGATTGATCTCGATACCCTTGGACTGCTCAATAAGCACGGAGATATCGCACTTTTCAACGGCGGTCGCTATGCCAACTGCAACCTTCCGTTTATCGGGTTCTTTGAGGTCACCGAAAATGATGTACGAACGCTGCACAATGCCCGCGACCCCGACTGGCAGCCCGGAAACGACAATTTCGTTCTGGACTACTGGCGTCAGTGGGACGGCGAAAAGTACATCTACAAGGATGGTGAAATCGCGGTTCGCGGCGGCTGGGACGAAGATCTCAAAGGGTTTCCCCAGGATTATTTCACCGGGGGATATATCTGGGTGCAATACGGCAGCTTCATGGGCACACCGAAACCGCGATTGATAGAGGATGAAAAAACCCGAAAAGGCGTCACCTACAAGCATTACAACCCCGAAGAAGGCATCATTTACGAAAGCGTTATCGGTGGACTGGCCGCACGGCTGCGGTACATGATCGAAAACCTTCCCCAGTACCTGGACTCGCCGGGAGAGTTCTACTTCGAAAAACCCACGGGAATACTGTACCTCCGTCCCGAAGACGGGGTCAACCCCAACGACGGTCACTATGAATTGAATTCGACCACTGCCGGCATTGTTGTCAAGAACGCTTCAAACATTACGATCAGCGGCCTCTCTTTCCGTTACCAGTACGGCGCGGGGGTGATGCTCGAAAACAACATGGAAAACGTGCGGGTCGAGAACTGCCGTTTTGCGGATATCGGCCAGTACGGCGTGCGGCACAATTTTGAGAACTGGAGAGTGCATCCGGAACCGGAATGGGCGGACAACATCACGATTTCCGATTGCGAATTTATCAACATCTGGGAAACCTGCATCATGGCAGGTGCAACCCACGAAAAGCAAAAGAGCCTCGGCCATATCGAAATCTTACGTAACCGCATTTACAACTCGGGCATGCGCCATAAAGGAAATGTACAGTCGGCGGTTCAGGCGATCGATATCAAATTTCCGATTACCGGTGAAATAGCCGGCAACATTGTTGAGCGGACGTTCGGGACCGGCATTATGGTTGAGGGGAGCCAGGGCGGTAAAGGCACGATGTCTCTGGACTACCCCTTGTCCCGCATCCTGGTTCATCACAACAAAACGGTCAACACGGCCCTGGCCGTCAATGATTACGGCGGTCTTTCCATCTGGCAGGGCGGCTCCATCTATTGCTACAACAACAATATCGGCAATTCCCCCGGATACATGCCCGCCGGCATTCTGAACTGGGGCGGGAAAGCCAAAAAACCTACGAACCTGTCATACCCGCTGTATCTTGACGGGGCCTACAAGGTGTTCTCGTTCAACAACATCATCTGGGCGCGGTCGACCGATACGGAAAATGAGCAGTTTGCCACCAGAACCCCCGGCTATTTCATGGTATTCGGCTTCCTTAACCAGTTCGTGAACAACACTCTCTATCGACATGGGAAAGGCGTTGGGGGGAGCAGCGGTCACAGAAATGATGTGATCGGCAACGTATTCTCCGAAATCAAACAGCAACATATCGGGCATGATCGCTCAAGCGATCCCTCGCTGGTGGGCGGTGGCGATGATGGAACATCGGGACAGCGTGGTGTACCCACCCTGGCATACGCGAATAATGTGTTCTACGGTGAAGCCGCGGCGGGACGGTTACTGAAGCCCAACGAACCGGCGGGGTATCCCGAGGGAATCGAAGCCGACAGTGTGGAGCAACTTGCGCAAATGATGAAAGATTTTCCTATACGGTACGGAAATCTCGGCGAGCAATCTGAAATTAACCCCATAGCAGGGCATAAGGATGCCGGTCCGATAGACGACCTCGCCGACGTCGATTTCAGTTTGCGCGAAGGGTCGAAAGCGGTCGATGCCGGGGCGGGGTACTTTGTTCCCTGGAGCCTGTACGGCACGGTCGGGGAATGGCATTTCACTGAAAATCATGCCGATCCGACCAAGGTCATCGACTACTCATGGTACATGTCAAAGGCGCATTACAATCGATCCATGTATGAACATGTACCGACCCAGGATCTGTCCGTCGAAGGCGCAACACTCGATCACTTCGTATTGTCACCGTCCGAGACATGGTCCAATGGCGCACTTCGATTTGACGGTTCTTTTTTCGCCTCCGTATCCGATGAATACATGCGAAACGATATCGAGTTGCCGATTGTGTTTTTAAATCGCAAAGGGGACCTCCAGACCCGAAAGATCCCCGATACCCCTTGGATTGCGCCTGAGCCGATTTCCGGCACGAAAAACAAATATGCGGAGGATGCGGTAGCGGTTTTCCCGGGGGAATTGCGTAAGAACCTTATCCTTCGCACCGAAAACCTGCTTCTCGAGGCAAACATCCGGGTCGAAGCCGGACATACCGGCGGCTCGATCATTTCGAAGTATGACGGCGGAACCGGTTATCGGCTGTATATCAATGATTCGGGCAAACCGGTATTTGCCGTAGACGGTGGAGGTGCGCATGGTGAGGTTGTCGGGACAAGGGCAGTCAATGACGGCGACTGGCGCCACGTACTTGCCGAAATCGATCGAGAGACCGGAAAAATGTCGCTATATTTCGACGGTGTTCTCTCTTCATCTACCTCCAGCGACCTTCCCGCGGATGCATCACTTGACTGTACGTCGGACTTTCTAGTCGGCAAGTCATTTGACAACACCGGATACCTGAAAGGTGAGATAGACTTCATGCGGGTATGCCGCGGGACTCTCGCCGATGCGCAGACGTCGATAGAAGAGCTGTATGCGTGGCAGACCGAGGGTCCGTTTACCCGTGACATTCGGGGCGCCGAAATCGTCGGGGCCCGGGACGCCGGTGCGATGGAGCTTGGCGGCGACGTTTCCCTGAAGAATAGCCGGGAGTCGCCTTCGACCGCTTCGGACAATGCTTTTCACAAGGCGGTGGAATTGGGCGGTGAAGCCCATCGTGCTGTCGACGCTGCGGCCGGCCGCGAGCGCGCAGCA
>CAYFVL010000080.1:0-20837 GCA_964346405.1 uncultured Fibrobacterota bacterium | reverse complement strand
TCAATAACTGAAAAGTCCGTTCCGATGCTCGGAAATCGGGAAAATGGAGACCGATATCGGCCTGAAGTACCCCGACGAGCCGAACCCCGGGAAAATCAAGCCCCTTCGCCACCATCTGTGTTCCCAGAAGAATGTCTGCGTCTCCATTACCAAATGCCGAAAGGATATTGATATGAGCCCCTTTGCGACGAGTAGAATCCTGATCCATGCGGAGCATGCGTGCATCAGGAAATTTCGTCTGAAGGAATTCTTCGGCTTTCTGAATTCCGGTGCCCTGGTATTTAATCTGCTCCCCTCGGCATTTCATACAGAGCGTTGGCGCCGGTTCATGGTGATTGCAGAGATGACACCGCAGAGACGAATCGATACGATGGTACACCAGACTGACCGAGCAATTCGGACACGTGTATACGTGTCCGCACTCTTTGCAGACCAATGAGACGGAAAACCCGCGGCGGTTCAACAGAAGAATAATCTGTCGTCCTTCTTCAAGAACGTCGTGCATTCGCTGTTCCAGATACCGGGAGAGAAATGTCCAGTTATTCTCTTTATGCTCCAGATTCATATCAACGATTTCGACGTGGGGCAAAATGGCTGTACCATGCCGCTTTTGAAGCTTGAGAATCTCGTATTTTCCGTTGAGCACGTTGGAGTAGCTTTCCAATGCCGGTGTAGCACTACCCAGCACAACGGCGGCATTCTGAAATCTGCCCCTCATAACCGCAACATCACGCGCATGATATCTGGGCTCGGGATCATCCTGCTTATAGCTGCCGTCGTGCTCCTCATCGACGATTATCAATCCGACATTCTCCAAAGGCGCCAGAACCGCGCTTCGAACCCCTATAACGACGGTTTTCTTACCCGACACAAGTTCGGCCAGCGAATCCCGTCGCTCCCCCGTAGACATACGACTATGAATCACCGCAATCCCGTCTCCTATCGCGCTTCGAAAGCGCTGAATCGTCTGCGGAGTAAGAGAGATCTCCGGAACCAGGACGATCACCCCCATGCCCCGTGCCATGGCACGCTTCACCAGCTCTATGTACACAAACGTCTTGCCACTCCCGGTGATGCCGTGAAGCAGGAAAGGCTTGCCGCCACGTCCCAGGCTCGAAGAAACAGCCTCAACCGCGATAATTTGCTCCTCGGAAAGCATTGCGGAATAGTCTTGTACCGTACCGCCAAGCTCGTCGGCTTCCCGCAAAAGAATCTTCTCGCGCTCGGAAAGTGCACCCAGCTTCGTGAGACGGGTTACCATGTGGTCGGATATTGAAAACCGTCGTTTGATTTCCGCTCGAGACAATTCTTCCGTTGCCGCACGCAATGCCTCCAGAGCCGCCTCCTGTTTCTCGGTCAGCTTCTCGGGAGTAGCACCGGACACTTTGTAGGCTTTCACCGTTTTCGCACCGACTTCGGTGAAATTTTTGCGCACAAGCGGCTTGAACACTTTCCCCAGATCACACTGATAGTATGCGGCAATCCACTCGTAGAGCTTTATTAACGATCGGCTCTCATCCGACCATTTGTCCGTGCGTATGTCCTCTACTTCCTTGAGGTTTGGATAGGGCGAGTTCTCGAGGACTGCAATCGCAACCCCCCAGATTTTTCGCGTACGAAGATCCACTTTAACGGGTGTTCCGGGGAAAACATCGGCTATGAACCGTTCGGGCAAACGATAATCATAAAGACCCGGTACGGCTATTGGAAAGGCTACTCGAACGATCATGTATACACACAAATGTCGACCCGGATTCCGCAACCGACTTGTGGCGTTCCGCATAAGACACCAGGTAATGCGGATCTATCCCCACAGCCGAAACTAAAGGCATCATAACGCCCGCCCCTGCTTTCCGCTTCCCGGGATAAGACAATCTCGCACAACATCTTACGCGTCCTGCTCACTTTCGACAACAAAACCCCGGCCAGGACTTTACCGGTGTTGAAAGGTACAAAGAACTAATATATCATCAAGTACTGGGTCCGTGTATTAATTAACGGCAGGGATCAAAATGTTGAAATCTCCGCGATTTTATCGGAAAATATGTGCAGTCGAAAGGTGTCTCCTTGAAAATAGATATTGATACCGCCGTCCCGGGCATGATTCTCACTCAAGAAGTCCTTTTGCCCAACGGAGCCTTTGCTGCCGCCGCCAAATCCCGCTTGACCGAAAACCTGATCGACAAGCTGCGGAAAAACGGTATTCGTACACTCGAGATCAGCTCCGATACCCCTCAAAGCCCGGAAACACCGGCGGATTCTGAAGGGCCTTCAGATGAGAACAGCCCCCCACAGCCAAATCGGCGCGTCGAGCCGGAGGTTTTGGTGCTTTGCGCCGATGACGCCATGTCCGTGTCAATCCTGATCGAACCTGCCGGTGCTCCCGATGAAACTCTCACACCCGAGACTCTCAAGTCAGCACTCGATCACCATGGTATCCTATTCGGCTTCGATCCGGAGAAAATCGAACGGATCGTGGAAGACTGGAATCAGACGGGAACACGAAAAAAATACCACGATGTCGCGCGGGGCCGTCCCCCGACATCGGGAACGGGAGAAAAACTTCGGCCCTGGGTAAAGCACCTGAGTACCCGTGAACAACTTGAGTTCGCCCGAAAAACGCGCTATTGCCGCGATCTTGTTCAACAGGGATATCTGGTGCAACGCGTTCGTCCCGGGGATACGGTCGCTCGGGTGAGCGCCACGGAGCCGGGAAGCAGTGGAAGAAACGTACTGGGTGAAGAAATCCCCGCACACGAGACTCCTGTCTCGGAGGTTATCCTCGACGATACCGTTGTGCGCTCCGAATCCGGCCCGGATATCAAGGCGAAGGCACATGGGATTGTATATCTGGTGGAAGACAGAATCGGTATCCTGCCAATGGATTTCAGCGGAGCGGCGGAAATGGTCATTTCCGACGACCGAATGACTGCTTCTATGGTAATTATTCCGCCAATCGACGACGGCGATCCACCCTCTTCGGAAGAAATCAGAAATCTCTTGACCGAAAAAAAGATAAACACCGGGATTGAGACCAAAGCCCTGGACACAATAATCGCACAGGTAAAAAAGGGGGAATACCCCCGGAATCCGGTCGTGATCGCGCGCGGGAATCCTCCGGTCGACGGAACCAATGGATATGTGGAGTTCTTCTTCGAATCAAGTCGCTCTTTGAAACCAAAAGCGAATGAAGATGGGAGTGTGGATTTCAAGAATGTCGATCTTGTGCAATCGGTTACCGCGGGGACGAAACTGGCCCGGCTCCATCCCCCCACAAAAGGAGTTCCCGGGAGTGACGTTTTCGGAGCCGGAATTCCCGCCAAAGACGGCGTTACCAATCAACTCCCCGGCGGTAACAATACGGATCGGTCTCCCGACGACGAGAACACTCTGGTAGCACTTGTCGACGGTAATGTCCGAATGGCGAAGCAAGAACTCTCGGTGGAAGAGGGTTTTGTAATCGAGGGTGATGTCGACTATGCCACGGGAAATATCAAATATGACAAATCGGTAGTGGTTACCGGAGACGTGAAGTCCGGTTTTGAAATACATTGCGGCGGCGATCTCCAGGTCGGCGGCACCGTTGAAGACGCAATTATTCATTGTGAAGGATCGGTGCTGTGCAAACACGGGTTCGTCGGCCAGGGAAAGGGCCTCATGGAAATTGGAGGAAATGCAAACATCGGGTTTCTGAAAAACCAGACGATCCGAAGTCGCGGAGAGGTAACCATAGCGCGAGAGGCACTCAATGCGCGTATCTACGCGAAGAAAAGCATATGCGTGAACGGCAATCCACTCTCGGTGGCGGGCGGTGTTTTGCTGGCGGGCGAATCGATTACAGTCCGTACGGTTGGAAATGTCAGCGGCATCAGAACGGTACTTGAGATAGGGCTTGATTTCACGGTTCTTGAAAAACTGGAAAAAGTTGATGCGCGCATATCAGAGCTGTTCGCCAACAAAGAGAAGCTGGTAAGAACCCATGACAGACTCGAGAAGCTCCGAAAAATCAAGCGAAAACTTCCACCAAACGACGAAGTTCTGTATATGAAACTCCGGACCACTCTTGAAAAATACAATCAGCAAACAGATGAATTGGAAAGTGCCGCGGATACTCTGCGCAAAGAGCTACACAAATTCGACAATTCGTTTATACATGTTCAGCACGCGGCTCTGCCCGGAACTGTAATCAAGATGGGTGACCGTCAGCATATCATTCGGCAGGAAATCTCCGGTCCGAAAAACATACGACTGGTTCGCCAGGAGATAAAAATACTGTAATCCGTTGTGGTTACCTGGTTATTCAGTGTCTGTCCGAAAACTACCCGTTCACCGCGCAGATTGCGCTGCACTGAGGAGTCGAAGTGAGCGAAGCCGAAATGTCGAGGTGAACACGCGAATCGGGCCTTGAAACGGGCACCGAGTCCCGATTGAAATCGGGACATGGTGTCCGTTTCAGGGGTTTTCGGACAGGCCCTATTTGCTTAAATACTTCTCCAGTTCCTCCTGCGTATCGAAAATACGCAAAAAATGCTCAAATCCCGACAATTCCATAACTTCCCGCACACTTCCGGAAGCCGAAAGGACAAGGAGTTCGCTTCCCTTTTCCCGTACCTCCCGGAATGCCGTTACTATCTGGCCCAGCGCCTGACTGCTGATAAAGGTCAGTCGAGACATGTCGAGCACTACATATTTAGCCGTGGTATCAAGGAATGTATCGATGTGCCGCCGAAGCATGCTCTGGTCGCGCGGCTCCCAGAACTGCCCGATCATCTGTATGATACCGACATCATTCCGTATCGATGTCTTCAATTCCATTGCGTTTTTTCCCTCCCGGGTATTTCACCACGAGGATTCTATTGCCTTTTGTATTAAACTCAACTTCATCCATGTATGCGCGTATAATAAAGACTCCCCGCCCGTGGTCTTTCATGAGGTTCTCCGGGGCAAGGGGATCGGGAAGAGTGGTATGATCAAAACCGTCACCCTCGTCGATAACACTGATTCTGGCTTTGTCAAATGATACACTGTATAAAACGACGACCTTCCGACGAGTGTCGTGTTTGTTTCCGTGCTCGATCGCATTCATTAACATTTCGAAAACACACACTTTGGACCGCTTTATGTCAAGATCGGAGAACCCCGAGTTATCCATAGCACGCAATATTGTCGAGCCGACATTATCGATATCGCTGTAATTACTCACCAGGAACACCGACGGACCTTCTTCACGTGAGAACCCGGAGTCCCGTAGAAGCCAATCCGGACTTTCGGTCTGAATGCATAGCAGAGTAAAATCGTCTCTGAGACTAACCCCTTCACGGAACATTTTCTGGTTTTCAATCACGTTCGCGATAAGATCGTCCAAAGGTAAGCGCCCGTGCCGTTCTATTACTCTCTGGAGTCGATCGGGGCCATACAGTTCATTATCCCTATTCTCCCCCTCCGTCAAACCGTCGGTATAAAACACTACGCGGTCATTGGGTTCGAGTCTCACCTCGGCTTCCTCGTATTCGGCAATATCCAAAAGGGCGTTATGTCCGATAAAGAAGCCTTTTGCATTCAGTGTAAACACCTCGCCGGAACTCCATCGAAAAACCATGGGCCGGACATGTCCCGCACGTGAATACAACATAACGTTGCGTATCGGGTCGAGCAATCCCAGGAATGCGGTAAGGTAATGATCGGTACGAATGAAATGGCACAACTGCCGATTTACCTCATTGAAAATACGGGCCGGGGATTCGAGTTTTTCGATGTAGTGAGCGAAAAGCATCTTCGCCATTGCCCCGATAAGCGCCGCGGGGACCCCGTGCCCCGAGACATCGAAAATAAGAATAGCGATTTTCTGAGAAGGGGTAACCACGATATCGTACAAGTCCCCCCCCACTCTGCCGGTGGGGATGTAGACCGCCGATGTCTTCAGGTTTACAATCTTGGGTAATTCTCGAGGAAGCAGGCCGGTCTGGACGCTTTCAGCAATCGTAAGCTCCTCATCGATTTCGGCCATGGCCTTCTCCAGGCGCATTTTCATTTGTGCGCCGGAGCGCTTTAGATGCGTGACCTCTTTCTGAAGCTCCGCACATCGCGCAACCAACGCTTCGGAATCATCCTGCTTTCCGGGAACCTGCGGCAACGTTTTGTCCCTCACTGTTTCATTACCGCGGGTGCTGAGATTGTTTCGTCAATCCATATCCCCGCGACAATTTCGTAGATTCTACCCCAATAGTATTGCTCCCAGCGCGTCCGCGCAATTTCAGCAATTATCGTTCACCATGCCGGCCCGCCCGTGAAAAAATCATTTGCCGACCTGCATGTGATAACCGAATCGGACCGATATACGTAACCATATACTATAGCATACCATTTGAGTGAACTACGTTCCATCCGAACTTGGCGAATTTCCACTATTTCCGACGAAACGGGCGAGTTTTGTCTTCACCGTCCAGCGTACCGTTTTGACGGGCTTTCTCAAGCGCTTTTTTTTCACCCGGTGTAAGAGATTCCATCCCCTGATCGGATATCTTCTTCAGAATCGGATCGACGACGTCACCGTAATACCGTTTCCTCAGCTCAAGCTCCTCAACACGTCGGCGGGTCTTCTTTTCTTCACGCGCTTCTTTGAACGCCCGAATGAACTCTTCACCTCTGTCGTAAAATCGATAGTAGACAAGAGCGACAACAATTCCTCCCAGGTGGGTCAGATGGGCAATGCCCGACGCGGCCTGTATCGACATTACAATCGAAACTATCCCCATGACTATCACAAAAGTCCGAATCCGCATGGGAAACATGAAGAAAACCAGTATCTGACGATCGGGAAAGTAAATTGCAAAGATGGTAAGTACCCCGTAAATCGCTCCCGAAGCGCCCAGGATATGCGCATTCCACATGAAAAAACTCAATGCACCGGCGCCTATCCCGCACAGGAAATAAAAAACCAGAAAACGCCGAGTTCCCCACATCTGTTCGAGTTCGTTACCAAACATCCACAGCATGAGCATATTGAATCCGATATGCAGTACGCCGCTGGGATCGTGAAGGAACATATAGGTTACCAGTCGCCATACCTGAGCATGTTCATACACAAGCCTGGGTACAAGGAGACCAAATCCATGAACATAGTTCCTGACTCCCGGCACCATCTGAAGGACATACACCCCGATCGTGGCAATGAGAAGATTGCGAATACCCGTCGGCATCCCGCCCCCGGTCCCACTCCAGTTCATGCGATACATGCCGCTCATGATCGGAATCCTGCCCTTTCTATCAGACGCTCCCGGATCGATTCGGGCACAAACGACGTGATCTCTCCACCCAGACGAGCAATCTGCTTTACCATGCTTGAGTTGAGATACGTAAACTCGGCACTGGGCATCAGAAAAACAGTTTCCGCCTTGGCATTCATGTTTCTATTTGTGTAGGCCATCTGAAATTCGTAATCGAAATCCGATAGAGCCCGAAGGCCCCGAATAATCGCGGTCGCCTTATACTTTTCAAGACAATTCACAATGAGCCCGTCATAGCGCACGACTTCAATATTTTCGATATCCCCGACACATTCCGCCACCATTTCCAGACGTTCATCGGCCGAAAAAACCGGGTTTTTTGCGGGATTCTCCGCAACCACGGCTATCACCTTCTTGAATATCCGGGATGCCCGGACGGCAATATCAATGTGTCCGTAAGTGATCGGATCGAAAGTGCCCGGATAGAGTGCTACCGGCATTCTCAACCTCCCTTATGCGTATTCATCGCGTCTCGAACAAAAAAGTCTACGGTTGTGCGACCGTACCTACGAGTTCGTACCGAATAGCCTGCCTCGTGCCAGGGGTCAAATTCAACGGAAACTCCGGTCGCATGCTGAAATACAAATATACCGCTCTCCGCCACCAGGTCGGTCATCGAGCGAGTAAGTGTCGTCAGCGCGGGAGAATCATAAGGTGGATCGTAGAGGACTATATCGTAGTGGAGACGCATTTCTTCACGCCGGAGAAATGCCATAACATCCGATTGAAAAACTTTCGCTCGGGTTTCCACACGAAATTGCCGAATGTTTTCCGAGAGTGCTCCAGCACGACGGCGATCGGATTCGACAAAATCGATGCTCCGAGCACCACGGCTCAGAACCTCAAATCCAAGCGCACCGCTTCCGGCACAGATATCGACAGCTTTTGCGTCGCGGATCCGGGGTTGAAGTACATCGGCTATCGACCGACGAACACGCCCAAGGGTAGGACGAAAATCATCGGCACTACCGGCTATCCGTAAATTTCGCCCTTTCAGTGTACCGCCAATTATCCGTAGCTTCATCAATTGGTGAGTCCGACCCTGGCCCAAACCTGCCTGCAAGGCGTAGGCGTGTGCGTTTCGGGCTAGGCCCAGGTTTCGCACAACATCTTACGCATACTGCTCGTTCTCGACTGCGAAACCTGGGCTAGTCTAAGGTAGTGATTAACACGACTGATTCCAATTTGAGAACGTCGTCGGTTTCGGCTATCAGTTCTATGTGCTCAAACGCACACGGGACGCGGTTATCGTAAAGAGTATTCACGAATTGTACCGCATTTTTGTAGGTGGTTCTGGCTGTAAAGGAATACCTGAATCGACGATATTCGGCGAGCGGTTCAGCCGAAATTCTTTTCATTTCCCCACTGGGAGTAACTCCCGATTCACGGGCTGTCTCGAGAATAGTGCCGATAGTCCCATTCAGCGCACTTCGTGCCGGAAGAAACTCCAGCCCGAGATCGAAAAATGGCGCCCGATAGTTCACTCCGAACTGCTTTCGGCATGAAAAGACAAATTGATACCGTGAATTCTTTCTAACGATATTGGTATAGGGCTGGGGAAGGAGTTCGGCGCCGTCACTGGCTCGGAGGTCACCCAGGAAAGAAGAAACGGCTTCTCTCGTTCCAGCCACACCAACTCCGTACAGAGCTTCGAATCCCTTGAATTCAAGCCGTCTGAATTCGACTTCTTCAGGCACGATTCTATTCATCAGCCCTATCGCACTTTTGCCGAAATTGATCTCGTAGTTTACCTGCTCGGGAAAAGACAATTCAGAATAGGGCAGACGAAGAACCCCGCCGCCCGTTCCCGAACGTACCTCGTGGACTTCACGAACAACTTCCTCGACGATATTCATCGGCCCTTTTTGCTTGTTCGGCGCCGCAACCCGTACGGGTGCTTTTGAGTCGGGGCGACTGAACAGTCGAATTCCGCCCCAGACAGCAAGTCCCACGACCAGTCCCGCGGCAAGCGTAGCCACAGGCAATATCACCATCCGCATCGGCACTTTCCGTGACGCGGACCGTTTCTTACCCGGGGTTTTTAAAAGATTTATTCGTACCATAGTATATCGATTACTCGACTATTCATCTCCCCGTAGCGCCAGACCAACGGCTACGGCAAGTTGTGGAGCGTATCGTTCGATGTTATTCTGCTCCATCGATTCACTGTAGGACATCTGCCTGAATGGATTCAACACTTCGGCATTCTGTATGCTTCCACAGATCTCTCCCAGCAGGGCCTCATCGGCAAACACCGATCCACTCACATAAAATGGTGCCCCCTGCGAAGCCGTTTGTGGATTCCCGGAGATCATTCGAGCCATTCGTTCCGTTACACCTTGAACCAACGTACTCAGCGGCTCTCTTTGAGCGGAATAGCCAAAAGACTCAAAATCGACAAAAAAGCCGTCCTTACATAAAATCAATTTGGCAGTTTCACCGCCGGCATGAAGAATGAAAGCAGGTTCTGAAACCCGGTCACCGTAGTTACGCTCGTGCGCGTTTATGAGCGCAAATGCATCAAGGTCGGCAACTATTGGATTTAGTTTGCCGGATTTGGCCAGACGTGAAACCCGATCGACAGCATCACCCCGATACCCAACGACCAGGTATCGATCTACACCGTCGGCCCCCGAAACTGGAAATCGCTGATAATCGAATACGTACTCCTCACGCGGTCCCACAATTCGCTGACTGAATTCCCAATCAAGCGCCCCTTGAACATCTTCTTCGTCGCGATCAACCATGGTTTTCTGCACCACCGCATACTCACCCGGGAGAGAAAATATGACATTTTCCCCGGAAAGCTTCGTATCGGAGATCAACCCCTTCAAACCGTCTTTTACGCAAACCCACCAATCGGGATCCTCATCGTCGATGGGCTGAATGCCTACATTCTGGATATGATTGTCTTCAGGCGTGCACTGGGCAAAACAGATGAACTGTTTTCCGATGTCGATACCCGTGAAGGAGTCGTTACTTTTGGCCATAGGGACTAACAAACTTATGAAATATGAAAATCGTGTACACAAATATGCGTCATTCTCTCACCGAAAGCAAATATATTTGCGTATCCTTTCCACCGTCTTGGGGCCAATACCCTTAATTTCCATCAAATGATCTACCGATTCAAACAAACCATTACTCTCCCGATACTCTCGAATTCTACCAGCCAGGACCGGTCCGATCCCCGAGATCTTCATGAGAGATTGTTCCGTGGCCGTATTGGGATCAATACAATCAAGCGTTTCTTCAGCCGAAAACGGCGTTTGCTCTTTCCGAACTACCGTCTTCGATTCGTCATCGCCGCCGTTTTCCTCGACCATCGTTTCGGTCGATACAATCTTGTCCGACTCGGCGGGCTCGATTACGACGAGAGAATCATCGGCATGTATTTCCCGAAAAAGCACACTCCAAGCCACGGCCGCTGCTACCGCGAGGACCGAAAAAATCCATTTCACTCGCATAGGTCCTCCGAAGAATCGTCGAGCATGGCCAGAAATGCCTCAACTATCGACGGATCGAACTGAGTTCCCGACTCTTTTCGCAAGATATCCGTAGCTACAGTACGTGGAAGTGATTTGCGATATGGTCGATCCGAAGTCATTGCTTCGAATGCGTCGGCTACACTAAGCACGCGAGCGCCGAAGGGAATGTTTTCACCGGCAATGCCGTCGGGATACCCTGCTCCATTATAGAATTCATGATGATGGCGCACAAGTGGAACGAGAGATTTAAGAAACGGCACGTCGGAAATAATCCGCGCACCCAGCTCGGGGTGTTTCCGGATTTCCTCGAATTCTTCGTCGGTAAGTCGCCCCGGTTTGTTCAGAATCGCTTCACTGACGCCAATCTTCCCGATATCGTGAAGAAGACCGGCGTACTTTATCTGCTCGACATCCTGGGGAGAAAGCCCTATTTTTCTCGCGAGCACCACCGTAAATTTCATGACATTCTCCGAATGCCCGTGGGTGTATTGATCCTTTGCTTCAACCGCAAGCGCAAATCCCCGCACCGTTTTAAGATAATTATTTCGGATGTTGTGGTAAAGTTGTGCGTTCTCAATCGATATACTGGCCTGCGAGGCCAGTACATTGATTATCTCCAGATCGACATTGGAAAACGGCTGAGCCGCATTCGTTCGCACCAGATTCAAAACCCCCAATGTTCTTTTGGGGGCTTTCAGAGGAAAGCAGATATAGGCGCCTGCTGCATTTGGCGGTACCGGAAAATCAAAACCCTTCGGAGGCTTGTCGCCATGCTTGAGAGCCAATGCTTCCTCACTGCCGATCGACCACTCGGCCGCGGCGGCAAACAGAGCATCGTCCCAGGACATCATGCCGTCGGGAGGCGGAGTAGAGGCCGCAACCGAAAGTTTTTTTTCCGCGTCATAGAGCATCAAAGCTCCGAAATCCGCGCGCGCTATCCTCAGACTGTAATCAAGAAAACGAACGTTGAGATCATCAACCTTATGAGTGGACGAAAGAACTTTTGTAACCTCATGGAGTGAAACCAGCTTCGAGAAGAGCAGGTTTTCCTCCTCCAACTGCCGATTCAACAAGGCACGACGGACCTTTTCCCCTATTTCCTCCAGGTGAAACGGTTTTGTCAGGTAATCAAACGCACCGAGTTTGAGGGCTTCAATCGCGGAATCGAGCGTCGGGAATCCGGTTGTCATTATCACCGGAAGAAACTGGTTATATCCCTTGATCCACTTCAAAAGCTCTACGCCGGACATTTCCGGCATTTTGATATCGCTGAGAACCAGATCGATTGGGGTGGAGCGTATGATCTCGATCGCCGCCGGTCCGCTTTGCGCCTGGTAAACCGTGAATCCGCGCTTCCCAAGGAACATGGCGAGAATGTCACATATTGACTTTTCATCGTCGACAAGCAAGACGTTGCCATTTCTCATGACGGTCTCACTCATGGCACCTGACCATCGCCTTTCCGACGAGATTCGACGATTTGCCGAAAACGCGTAAGGTCCTCAGGTGTATCTATGCCGACGGCACGATAGCCGGCGGTCATGCATCGAATTCTCATGCCGTTTTCCAGTGCACGAAGTTGCTCCAGACTCTCCGCCTGCTCCAGCATTCCAGGGGGCAAACTGCAGAAGCGGTTGAGACCGACCGTGGTGAAACCGTAAATCCCGCTGTGACGGTACTGCCGCACTCCGTCCGAACTGCGCAAAAACGGAATGGGTGATCGTGAGAAATACAGCGCAAACCCGTCGACGGTCATGACGACTTTGACTACGGACGGATCACCGACCTCCTCAAGTGTAGCATCTGTTACGCAGGTGAGCAAGGTGTCGTCACCGCACTGTTTCAGCAGATCGACGAAGCTTTTCAGGATATCCGCTGGGATTTCAGGCTCATCGCCCTGCAGGTTGACCACGTGTGTAACTTCGGAGCGGCCCGTAACGACTTCGTGCACTCGATCGGTTCCGCTGCGGTGCCTGTCCGATGTCATACATACCGTCCCGCCGCGCTCTCGTACCATCCGCACAATACGTTCGTCGTCGGTGGCTACCACAACCTCATCGAAAGCACCACTGCGCATCGCACTGCGATACGTCCACATGACCAATGGAAGCCCGTCTATGAGAAGCAGCGGCTTGCCGGGAAGACGGGTAGATGAAAAACGAGCGGGAATGACACAAAGAATTCGATCAGACAAAAGATACCTTTCCGGTTTCTATCAGCACTGCGCTCCGGCCGGCGCTCAGATGCCCCGGCTGCGTTGCTCATTCATTGAAAACGCCCGGTCTTCGCAGCCGACCTGGCCCAGGTTTCGCAACCAACTCACGGCATACTGCTCTACCCCTCGATGTTTCGACAACTATCTCAACACAACGCTCCGCTCGAGACATCGCCCCTCGGCATTTCGGCTTCGCTCACTTCGACTCCGCAGTGCAGCGCAATACATCGCTTTGCTCACTTCGACACCGCTCAGTGCAGCGCGGTACGGCGTTTCTCGACTGCGAAACCCGGGCTAGCCGATCACTTTGGGAATGGCGAAATGATCCCTTTTCACCGAGGGCCCATTCCGCAGAATTCGTTCACGCGGAAGCGATCCGGTGACAACATCTTTTCGCATCGGGTCGTGCTCCGGTGCGACAAACGCCGTTGGTTCGACATTGGAGGTATCGACCTCATTGAGCTGCGCAACGTAGTCGACTATTGCCGAAAGCTGATGCGTAAATGCCTCGACTTCCGTATCGGTAAGTTGAAGCCGCGCCAGGTCCGCCACATACTTGACATCTTCAGAGCCAACCATCAAAGAGCCTCCAGGTTTGCGAATTTTGCAAGCATTTTCTTTCTGTTTCCATTGCCGAATAGAACTGTAAGTCGCATATCCGGGCCAAAACCGCTGATACTCAGGATTTTTCCCCGTCCATATTTGGCATGAGACACGTATTGCCCCATCCGGTATTGCACCGTGTCCTGCGAGAATTCATCGTGATCCGGTGCTTTGACGGGCCCGGGCGACGAGGACGAAAGCCCGGGTGCATTCGGTTTGCGAACCTGCCTCGCGTGCATGATCCTTCCCGTTGCCGCCCTCCCGGACTTACGCTCCGGGCGCGCCGCGGCAGGCGAATATCCAACCGGAGAAGTGAAAGCGCCGGCCATATCGATCAGCCTGTAGTGCGTTTCGGGAATAGTCGAGAGAAATCGTGACGGAGTCATGGGAACGACATACCCAAAGCGCCATCGCTGATCGGCATAGGATAGCTCGAGTATTTTTCGCGCACGCGTTGCCCCTACGTACAACAGTCGGCACTCCTCCTCCACCCGCGCTTCGTTTTCCGAATCTCTGCTCGATGGCAGAATGCCGTCCTCCAGGCCTACCACGAACACAACATCAAACTCCAACCCTTTGGCACTGTGAAGCGTCATCAGATTGACCGCGTCGTCACTGTTCTTCCATCGATCCACATCCGTTGCAAGAGAAACGTCTTCAAGGAACTTCTCGAGCCCCCGCGGGGTATCCGATTCACTCGACCAGGTTGCCAGTGCATTGACCAACTCGTTGATGTTGTTGATCCGAGCCTCGGATTCTTCACTGTCTTCGCTCTCAAGACTATCCATATATCCGGTTACACGAAGTATAGTGCGCATGACCTCATCGGATGCTTCCCCCATCTCATGGAGTTCGCGAACCTGCACAAATGCTTCACGGAATGATTCCAGCCCCTTCTGCGCCCTACCGGTCCTCAACTGACCGTCCCCCGCAAGTATCGTCTCAAAAAGTGAACGGTCGGTCCGGCGAGCTTCGATACTCAGGGACTCGACCGATTTGGCGCCTATTCCCCTGGCCGGTACATTCAGGATACGTTCACACGAAACATTGTCTTTCGGATTGACCAACAGCTTAAGATACGCAAGACAATCCTTGATCTCTTTTCGCTCGTAGAAACTGATTCCCCCAACCAGAACATAGGGAACATTACGCCGCCTGAACACATCCTCAAATACACGAGATTGCGCATTGGTACGGAACAGAATTCCGATCTGCCCGGGCCGATATCCCTTGCCCATCAGCTCTACAATCCGTTCCACGACCGAATCGGCTTCCTGACGTTCGTCACGGTATCTGCGTATCACAACATCCGTCGTATCGTCGGTCGTGGTCCAAAGACTTTTCTCCACCCGACGAGAGTTGTTTCGTATAACACTATTGGCAAACTGCAGAATTTTCTTTGTGGAACGGTAGTTCTGCTCGAGTTTAAATACCCGTGTTCCAGGAAAGGTCTCCTCGAATCCAAGAATATTGCCCACCTGCGCACCACGCCATCCATAGATGCTCTGATCGTCATCCCCCACCACAAACACGTTACGATGAGATCCACCCAAAAGTTTCACCAATGCGAACTGTGATCCATTGGTGTCCTGATACTCGTCGACAAGGATATATCGGAACACGTTACGGTAGCCTTCGAGCACCTTGGGGAACCCCCGAAAAAGATATGCCACATTGGTGATGAGATCATCGAAATCCATGGCATTCTGCCGCTGCAGCAACTCCTGATACCGCTCGTACACGCGAACAATCTCACGATCGAAATAACTCATGTTTGAAGTGTCCACTTCATCGGGAGGAACACATTCGTTTTTTAATCGGGAAATAACGGAATGGACCTTTTTCGGAGGCATTGCCTTCTCGTCGAGTTCCAGTTCGCGCATGGCCTGTTTGGTTACGCGAATCTGGTCGTCGGCATCGAATATCGTATATGAGCTTGAATATCCGATCCGATGAGCCTCACGTCGAAGAATCCGGGCGCAAAGGGAGTGAAAGGTTCCTATCCAGAGTCCGTCGCAAGGAATCCCGATAAGCTCCTCAACACGCATCTGCATCTCTCGCGCCGCCTTATTGGTGAATGTCGCCGCGAAGATATGGGCCGGCGATACTCGGCAGTGCTCTATCAGATAGGCTATCTTCGCGGTAAGCACCCGGGTTTTCCCCGACCCCGCTCCCGCAAAGATCAACTGCGGCCATTGCTCGCATGATACCGCCTTTTTTTGGACGGTATTCAGGATCAGCCGCTCCAGTATCGGCTGAGCTTCCATTGCATTAGTCATTCTGAGTCGCTCCTAAAATTTGCTCTAGTGTGGTCTGACCATCGAGGACCTTCCGTAATCCGTCCCTGCGAAGAGTGTCGAACCCGCAGTTTTTCACGCAGTGGTCTTTGATTTCGTCGGCCGAAGCCCGCCCGATAACCATTCTGCTTACGACATGATCGTTTGCAAGGAGTTCAAAAACTCCGGTTCTTCCCTTGTATCCCGACCCATTACAAGCTCGACATCCCTTACCACGATACAACCGGACGCCCGGTTTGATCCCCACCTTCTGAAGCAGCTCCGGTTCGGGCTCGTATCCTTCCCGGCATTTGCTGCAAATGCGACGAACCAGCCGCTGGGCAAGAATGCCACGAATCGTAGACGCAACGAGGAAAGGCTCCACCCCCATATCGAAAAGACGGGTGAAGGCACTCGGGGAATCGTTCGTATGAAGCGTCGAGAGCACCATGTGCCCCGTCAGAGCGGCCTGAATGGCCATTTCACTCGTCTCCAGGTCACGCATCTCACCTATCATTATTATGTCCGGATCCTGGCGAAGAATGGATCGCATTCCTTCGGCAAAAGTAAACCCCGCCTTGGGATTGATTTGCCCCTGATTAATCCCGTCAAGGTTCGCTTCCACCGGGTCTTCCATGGTCACGATATTTTTCTTGTTTGAATAAAATTGATTCACCCGGCGCAAAGCAGCATACAAAGTGGAGCTTTTACCACTTCCCGTCGGTCCGGTTACCAAAACGATCCCATCGGGTTTGCGAACAAGCTCATCAAAGGTACTGAGTGTCTTGGGAAGGAAACCCAGTTGATCCAGCCCCAGGGCGGCTCCCTCCTGATCGATTATTCGCATCACGATCTTCTCGTTTACCCCACGTGTTCTCGTCATGGTGGGGAATGTGGATACACGAAGATCGATTTCCCGTCCCTGATAACGTATCTGAAAATGGCCGTCCTGAGGCCTTCGCTTCTCGGCAATATCCATTGAAGACATTATCTTGAGTCTTGAAGTAATCTGCGGCTGCACGTGGATGGGAATCGGATTCTTTTCTACCAATTCACCCTCGACTCTGTACCGAAGTCGCACAAAACGCTCCATCGGTTCGATGTGAATATCGGAAGCTTCTTCGGCAACGGCCTGCATCACAATCAGGTTCACAATCTTGACAACCTGACTGCCCTCCTCCTCGGTCACCGTGGGATCTTCTTCCTCTTTGTGCTCGACTACAGTCAGCTCTTCGGTATCGACGGAGCCCAGAAGCTCCTTCATCTCATCGAATCCCTTTTTATATTCGCGCTCGAGCGTCGACAGGATGCTCTTCTCCGAGGCTATTACCGGTTCTATTTCACGTCCGGTCTTGAACTTGAGGTGATCGATTGTCCGAAGATTTGTCGGGTCGGCCATGGCCACGGTCACTATACCGTCGCGCTCAAACAAAGGAATTACCTTATATTTGCGGCACATCTCCTCGGGTATTCGTCGCACGAGGTTGGGATCTATGCTGAAATTCTCGAGAACGACATGCTGAATGTCAAGCTGAGCACTAAGGATGTCGATCAGCTTGTTCTCGGATATGAATCCTAATCGAACCAGGCATTTTCCGAGCTGCTCACGCGTCTTCTTCTGTTCTTCCAACCCGGTCTCAAGCTGCTGTGGCGAAATCAGCCCCTGATCAACCAGAATTTCGCCTATGCGCTTGCGCTGATCCAACTGGATCTGCTTACCCAGGACCCCTGTCAGATCGTCTTCGGAGATGTACCCCAGGTTAACCAGAACCGTCCCCAGGCTGATTCCCGTACGACGGTGCTCCTCTAGTGCATGAAGCAGTTGGTCATTGGATATGAGTCCCTGCGCCAGCAGAATTTCACCCAGTTTCTTACGTCTTCGCTGCATCATAGGTATCGTCTTACCTTTCGCCGGGATCCCTGGATAATACTCACGGCCACTATCGATCAGTCACTGATTCGGCATTCGACTCGATCGCAGCAAAAGACCGTCTGTGAGTTCCGGTGGAAAGGTTGGTACATCTCATTGCGGATTGGAGAGTCAACACTCTTCCGGCGGAAATTGCCCGGCGACGGACCTCCGCCCATAAAGACAAACGATATCGGTTCCCTGGGAGTCGTCACGGAATAAAGTCTCCAGAAATCGCGAAGATATCAGGTCGGCTTTCGAGACGCTTGTGCAGGGGCATAGCAGAGACTATGGCCCAAACAAGCAACGAAGAAAGCCTACCCAGGATCGAGCGAGAATGGAAAGGTTATTTCGTGACGACTCCCTATAAAATATAATCAACCTTCGCCGACACGTTTGGGCTCTCAGAGATGATCCCAACCTCCCCGCTCAATTTGAACGAGATGCCCCTCCAGATCCACATGTACACCTTTGGTACTCGTTGTAGCCGAGCCGATTTTCCGAACACAAACCCCCTCGATCGATTCGGGCGGATCCCACGACGAATCGGCGGTAAAAATAAGTTCGTAATCCTCTCCGCCGTGAAGAAACCAGTCGTCCCAGGGAACGTTCAGTTGTTCGGACAGCTCGCGAACGGCGGCCGATACTATTGTATCATCATACTTCAAGATTATGCCCATTTGATTATCAAATGCCAGAGTTAAGCACTCTTTGGCAACACCGTCGGATATATCCATCATACAGTGGATACACGGGTTGTCGGCAAGAGCCATTCCCTGAGAAATGCGAGGCGTGGGAAATATATGACGCTCAACCAGATGTCGATAGTTCTCCGGAACATGTGAACGTCCCCACTGGCGCAGAGCCGAAAAACCGGCCCCGCTCTCTCCGACATTCCCGGTCACGAAAACAGCATCACCCTCATTCATTCCCCGACGAGTGAGGATTCTGGGTATCGGAGTTCCGTTGCGCCTGCCCAGCAACGTAATGGCGACTATCCAACAGGGTCCTCGCGAGAGATCCCCTCCGATAACAGGTGTTTTCCAGGTATCCACCGCCTCGGATATCCCGCGGTATAATTCCTGAAGCGGCTCTCGAGGGTCGACGACACTCTTCGGAATCACAACCTGAACCATGGCGCCGTCGGGAACCGCTCCCATAGCCGCGCAATCGCTGAGATTGCTCACCATAGCCCGACTTCCGACCTCCACCAGACTCATGTAGTCCAAAGAGAAGTGAACATCCTGAACCGAAAGGTCACCCGTCAAAATAACGTACTCATCGCCACGACAAATTCGTATCGCGGCATCGTCCCCGACTCCAAGGGCATAATTTATCGCCGACACTTCGTTCAGATACGGTCGAAGTCCCTCGATCGCACGGTATTCTGAAGATGGAAACCGCTCATCCGGCATATTATCTCCCCGTACCCGTTGCAGGCTCCAGAAAATTAGTATATTGATCGCTCCCGAACCGAACTTCTGATTACGTGTTGATATGCGTTTTCGGACACCTGGACCAAATATTTGCATGCACCATAATGCGCGATTGCCCGGTACCATACTCACAAGTCACCGCACTCCGTAGCCTTTGCCTGATTTTCGCAGGGCCGGACTCCAGAATACGAAAACAAAAGTCCCCTCACTCCGTTTAAAATACCGAAAAGATACCTACGATTTAGAGAAAGGAAGAACACTATGGCAAACAACTCAGGTAGTACCGAAACCGGCCTGGTAGTCGGAGTTGGATCGGCACTTGTCGACCTGCTCCTGCCTGAATCCGAGGAATTCCTCGCATCCTCGGGGGCGCAGAAGGGCGGTATGGCCCTGGTGGAAGCCGACGATATCCACGCGCTTTTATCAAAAGCCAAGGGTTCTCCCGATGTGGTGCCCGGCGGGTCCGCATGCAATACGATCGTCGGTATCGGTCGTTTGGGAGCCCCTGCCCGCTTTGTGGGGAAACGTGGTACCGATGATCTTGGAGAATTATTTGAGCGAGACCTCATAAAGAACAATGTCGAGCCCCGCCTGAGTATTTCCAAATCCCCAACCGGACGGGTACTCTCGATAATCACCCCCGATGCACAACGGTCCATGCTCACTTTTCTGGGAGCATCGGCCGAAGCACGCCCGGAAGAGTACACCCATGCGGTGTTCGAAGGGGCATCGATCGTTCATGTAGAAGGCTATCTTCTCTTTAATCAGCAGCTTATAGAAACCGTGCTTGCCTCCGCCAAAACTGCCGGCGCCAGGATTTCGCTTGATCTTGCAAGCTATACCGTGGTGGAAGCTTCCCGGAGCATACTTGATGAACTGGTTGAGAAATATGTAGATATTCTTATCGCCAACGAAGACGAGGCTCGAGCTTTTACCGGCACCGATAAGGAAGATGAAGCCCTGGCTATTCTGGCCCGGAAATCCGAAATCGCGGTTCTGAAGGTAGGCAAACGAGGCAGCTATATTGCATACGGTGGAGAGACGTTCAGAATTGAGCGCTGCGGTACGGGAAAGGCTCTCGATACTACCGGGGCCGGTGATCTCTGGGCTTCCGGATTCTTGTATGGACTCGTCAAAGGGTACTCGATAGAAACGTGTGGACTGATCGGGTCCGCCTGTGGAGCAGAGGTGTGCAAAGTGATTGGAACCGAAATCCCCGAAGAGGGATGGAAACGAATCTCGGAAACCTGCAAGGGTTCGGTATGATGAATTTCCAGAAGGATGCTAACAGGCCGCTCAGAATATCGGGAGCGGTCGGACTCGGGGAAACTCACCACGAATCGGGTATTTTTACATAAAAGTGGCATTTGCATATTGGCTCTCGTAGACCTCCGAGCCCAACGTGGCAGAGAATCATCTGGGATAAAACAATCGCCGACCCGCTGTTGAAAACCTGTGGTATCAACGCCCTAACATATTGAATGACAGCTACTTACCCGCCGTAATTCCAAACCATATATCTTGGGGAAACCGGCCCTCTCCCCCCAGCTCACGCAGTCGACTCCCTCGTTGGCATACGGCTTGCTTTGGATACAGGGCAGATGAGAGATGTGTTATGCCACTA
>CAYFVL010000079.1:0-20901 GCA_964346405.1 uncultured Fibrobacterota bacterium | reverse complement strand
GACTGCGAAACCTGGGTTAGTGCGGGAGAGTGTGTCGTCGATCTGGAACACTTGAACACACTGTATGCTGCGCGGAAGAATCTGAACTTTGTTCCGGCACTGAAAGTACCGGGTATCATTGATGCTTTATGGCTGGGGAGCGGAATGGGGCGAACTCGGAAGCACGTATCGTACTTTGATCCCGTCTCTTACAAACGGGTTTTCCTGATCAAATCATGCCCGGTAGGCTGCTATACTTGCGAACACCGGGCAACGGTGGACGCAATGTCCCGCAGACGATCAATACCGTCCGCCCGGCTCAGAACATTCCCGGTCACTATAATATCCGCACCGGCCTCGAGCTTCTCTGCCGCCGACTCGGCGTCACGAATGCCGCCTCCGACGATAATCGGTAAGTCGACGTAAGACCGGACCATGCGGATCATTTCGGCGGGAACCGACTGCGGGGCGCCACTTCCGGCTTCGAGATAAACAAGTTTCATGCCCATGTATTGTGCCGCCAATGCGTGAGCCGCGGCAATCATGGGTTTGGATCGGGGGAGGGGACGAGTGTTGCTCATGAACTCCACGGAAGTAACCGCGCCGGACTCCACCAACATGTACGCCGTTGAGAGTGGTTCGATACCCAGCTTCTTTATAAGAGGAGCGCCTTTTACCTGCTCTCCAATAAGCATAACCGGGTTGCGTCCCGAAACCAGTGAAAGAAAAAGAACACCGTCGGCGTGACGAGACAACTGCGTGGCATCGCCGGGAAAGAGAAGCACCGGTGATGATACAGCCGCTTTGACATCGGCCACAAATCTGCCGAAGTGATTTGAATGAAGTAGACTGCCGCCGATCAGGAAACCATGTGCGCCGAATTCAACGGCTTTTTTTGCGGTTTCGACTGCTTCTTCGGGAGAAAAATCGTCCGGGTCGAGTAAGACCCAATGTAACTTTCTGCCCTCGGCCACAGCATCCGAAATCGATTTGAGTACCGCCCCTCGTGCCATTACGCTACCGATGCTTTCTCTGTAAGAATCTTTTCCACGGCGGCAAGCGCCTCAGCCAGTTTTTCCGGTTTCTTGCCACCGGCCTGTGCACGCACGGGACTACCTCCTCCTCCGCCCCCGGCGATCGATGCCGCGGATTTCACCAGATCTCCACAGTGGATGTCATTATTGTTTACCGCCGATTTTCCCGCGGAAGCGGCGATCAGAACGCTTCCCGACGATACGGCCCCAAGCACGACGACCATGCTGTTGGGGCCACCACCTTTTATCGCATCCGAAGCCGCGTTTATCATTTCAGAAAAGGTCTGTTTGTCTACCTCGCCGAGGTTTTTCACTACCCAGGGGAATGATCCTTTGCGCGCGCGCGCTTCCTCAAACAGCGCCTTAACCTGATTTCCGGCATGCGCCTGAGACAGCCCGGCGACCTTTGACTCAAGTTCCTTTTGCTTGTCACTCATCGCCGAAACGCGATCGAGGATATCCGATTCGGACACCTTCAGATTCCGGCTCAGTTCGTTGAGAATCCGTTCCTTTCGGGACAGAATCTCAATTGTGTTCAAGCCGGTCACAGCGGTCACCCGGCGTACACCAGCCGAAATGCTGCTTTCGGCGGTAATATGAAAGGAACCGATATTTCCCGTGGATTGCACATGGGTTCCGCCACACAACTCCTTGCTGACTTGCCCCATTGCAACGACACGCACCGATTCGCCATATTTTTCCCCGAAAAGGGCGGTTGCACCTTCCGCTCGTGCTTCTTCGGTTTTCTCCAGGGATGTCTGAACCGGTAAGTCTTCGAGTATCCACTCATTGACCATTCGTTCGACCTTCTCCAGTTCTTCGTCGGAGAGACTCTGGTGGTGAGTGAAGTCGAACCGTAGTTCGGCGGGATCGACCTTTGAGCCGGACTGATTTACGTGTTCGCCGAGAACCGAGCGGAGTGCCGCCTGCAGAAGGTGAGTCGCACTATGATTGCGTCGCGTATGGCGTCGCAGGTGAGAATCGATGCGGGCGGTAACCGGTTCTTTGAGTTTCTCGGCCGAAACCGTAGTCCGGGAGGTGACCTTGTGGACCACTATATCGTTCCATCTAATGGTATTAACCACTCTTAGTTTTGTGCCGTCCGTAGTGATTAAATATCCGGTATCCCCGACCTGACCACCGGATTCGGCGTAGAAGGGTGTCTTGTCAAGGATAACGTAACCTTCGGTAAAGGTGTTCGGCTTATCACCTTCCGAAGTAATCTTGTATCGTGCCGTTGAAGACGTCGTTTCATCGTACTCGTATCCCATAAACTCGGTGGCGGGCGCTTTTGTCGTTTCGATCCAACCTTCCGCCGACAACCCTGAGTCGTCGGCTTTCTTCGCCGCCTCACGTGCCCGTAATTTCTGTTCGGCCATGTGCTTCTCGAACCCGGACTCATCAACTCCGAATCCTTGTTCTTCGGCCATTAGCCGGGTGAGATCCATCGGGAACCCATACGTGTCGTAAAGCGTGAAAACATCCTGCCCGGCCAGAATGTTTTTTTTCTCGTCTTTTGTCTTTTCGAGCATTTCCGTAAACCGTTCCATGCCCTGTTCCAGTGTCTGCCCGAACCGTCGCTCCTCTGCTTCGACAACACTTCTGACATGTTCCCGACGTTCTCCGATTTCCGGAAATGCCGTACCCATCGTTTCCACCACTACGTCAACCAGTTCATAAAGGAATGGTCCGGAGAACCCCAATTCTCTGCCGTACCGGTAGGCACGTCGAAGAAGTCTGCGCAGAACATAGCCTCGCCCCTCGTTTGAAGGAAATGCTCCATCGGTGACGGCGAACACCAGTGCGCGAATATGATCGGCAATGACCCTGTGGGGCATGCCACCGATACCTTCGTCATACGGCTTGCCCGACAGGTTTTCGGTTTTTGTGATTATTGGTTTGAATACATCGGTAGCGTAGTTGGAGCGGGTATTCTGAAGGATAGAGACGATACGCTCGAACCCCATCCCCGTATCGACATTCTTGCTGGGAAGATCGATGAGAGTTCCATCGCTTTGTCGATTGAATTCCATGAAAACGAGATTCCAGATCTCCCGATAGCGGTCGTTTTTACCGTTCACACCTTTGATTGGATCGCTATGCGTCTGCTTGCGGTCATTATCGTCGCCCGTATCGTAATGTATTTCCGAGCAGGGACCGCACGGTCCCGTTTCTCCCATTTCCCAGAAGTTGTCTTTGTCACCAAAGCGCATTATGCGCCATGGTTCGATATCGGTTTCGGACTTCCAGTACTCTTCCGCATCGTCGTCGGAATGGTGGACCGTTACGAAAAGGCGGGTTTTGTCAAGCTTCCATACTTCCGTGAGAAGCTCCCACGCCCAGGCGATAGCCTCCTTCTTGTAGTAGTCCCCAAAAGACCAGTTTCCAAGCATCTCAAAAAACGTATGGTGGTGGTGATCACGTCCGACCTCTTCGAGATCATTATGTTTTCCCGATACCCGCATACATTTCTGAGAATTCGCGGCACGTGTGAGGCTCTCCCGGTTTTCGCCGAGGAAAATGGATTTGAACTGGTTCATTCCGGCGTTGGTGAAAAGCAGGGTCGGATCGTCCTGGGGCACAACCGGTGAACTGGGGACGAACGTATGCGCCTTGCTCTCAAAAAACTTCATGAAATCGGAACGAATCTCGTTTGCGGTTTTCATCTCCGTACTTTACCTTTTTCGTGCGGTGGCTTCGTGAATACAGTTGACTCGTAACCTGCAAAATGCATACATGAGAAATCGGGTGAATGAGTGTTCGGTGTATTTCCGATTTTCAGATTGCCGGGAGTGAACTCATACCCCTCTCTCCCGAGCGATCGGGAAAGAGGGGTTGATGAAGAACTCGGTGGCTACGACTTTTTCGTCTCCTCCGGAACCTCTTCCTCGGCTGCAACGGCGACTTCGCTCAACCCAAGTTTCTCTTTGAGCTTTGTATATACTTCGTCGAATGTTTCGGTATTGGTTTCAAGGAATTCCTTGGCCCTTTCCCGACCTTGCCCCAGTCTCTCTCCCTTGTAGGAAAACCAGGACCCCGCCTTTTCGACAATGTTTTCATTCACAGCCAGATCGAGAACATCGCCCGACAGGGAGATACCTTTGCCGTACATGATATCAAACTCGGCCTCTCTGAAAGGAGGGGCGACTTTGTTTTTCACAACCTTTGCTCTCGTTCGGTTCCCCATTACTTTGTCACCGTCTTTGATTGCGGCGATTCGTCTTATGTCGACACGAACCGACGAGTAGAACTTGAGGGCATTTCCCCCGGTAGTAGTTTCGGGATTACCAAACATGACACCGATTTTCATTCGAAGCTGGTTTATGAAGACCAGGCAGCATTTGGAACGTGAGATTATTCCGGTAAGCTTCCTGAGCGCCTGAGACATGAGACGGGCCTGAAGCCCGACATGGCTGTCTCCCATTTCGCCCTCGATTTCGGCGGCAGGGACCAGTGCCGCCACACTATCTATCACTATAATATCGACAGCTCCACTGCGAACGAGTGTATCCGCAATCTCCAGTGCCTGTTCTCCGGTATCCGGCTGAGAAACCAGCAAGTTGTCGACATCGACACCCAGGCACTGCGCATAGGAGGCATCAAAGGCGTATTCAGCATCGATGAGAACCGCTATTCCCCCCTTTTTCTGGGAATTGGCAATTGCCTGGAGCGCCAGTGTGGTCTTACCGGAAGACTCGGGACCATAGATTTCCACAATCCTGCCTTTGGGAAAGCCGCCTACGCCCAGAGCCGCATCCAGGGAGACCGAACCGGTCGAGATAGCCTCCACTCGTACCCGGGGTTGGTCGGAACCAAGGCGCATTATCGAGCCTTTTCCGTGTTGTTTTTCGATCTGGCTCAACGCGTGTTCAATTGCGACGCCGCGGTTTTTCTGTTCGGTATGAGCCGAAACGGATTTCTTTGCCATGAGTTTTCTCCTTACTGGTATTAAGGTGATGAGTGTTTGGTGACCGGCGAATCCACCGGCCACACAAAAATAAGATCTCGCCAATCCCTCGTGGAACCGATTTCGGGTTGAAATCCACCGGAAGCGAAAAAAAATGTCTTGGGCGGATCAATGTCTGTGTGGAGCTGTGTTTTTCATGCTTTCAAGACTATGGGGGGCCGATCAGATCCGATGAGAGAATGCCTGTGGGACTTCCACTGAGATTCCTCGAGTCCCGACGGGCGGGATAAGGTAAGATCGTGCAACAGCTTACGCAGAATGCCGTGAGTTGATTGCGAAACCTGGGCTAAATTAATCGTTGAGGTAGGAATGGAACCCGAATTCGTCGTTCTTCAGGCCCGGTAGAGCCGGCATGTTTGCAGAAAAAGTCCAACAAGATGCCCCAAAGCCCCATTCGGGGCGACATATCGGTCCCACGGACCTTAAAGCCATGCGCCTGGCGAGATCAATTCTATACCGTTCATCGCATCGCAGTGCAACGCTCTGCTCATTTGCCGGTTTTTTCGGGTTTGGGACAGACACTGATTTTCCGGAAGGAGCACCAGAAGGTCTGCCGTACCGAATTGTCTTCCCCGTGGAATATGAATACGTCTCGGCCCGCAGGCCCCCGAGGAAACTGTTGATCCGGACTATTGGACGAGTCGGGCATTCAGCTTGATTTCAACTCCTTGAAGCGCTCTTGATACAATGCATCCTTTCTTTGCTTCTTCAGCTTTTTGTTTGAACGTATCCTCATCGACCGGTGCTTTGGCTTCGGTTTCCAGCTCTATGGTGGTAATCGCGAAATCGTCACCCGACTTACCCATGTGAACTTTGGCGCCGGTACGAATGAATTCCGGCGTGTATCCCGCGTCGGTTAGCAGTTTGCCCAGAGCCATCGAGAAACACCCTGCTTGTGCCGCGCCAATCAGTTCTTCGGGATTTGTGCCTTCACCGTTTTCGAAACGCGAAGAGAAAGAGTAGGATCCCTCGAAGGAACCGCTTCCCAGTTTCAGACTTCCCTCTCCCTTGGGGAATCCACCATTCCATTGTGCTGTAGCTGTTCGTATAGCCATCCCATTCTCCTTTTCTTGTTGGCAGGTTCAGGTCCATTGTGGACTTGGTTTGGATGATGGAAAAACCAAAGCAATGATTGCGCCGGCACCTTGAAGGGTGTCATGAAAACTGTTGCATTCGGATGGCATTTAGTTAGTATCGGCGGGAATCGGAATTTTTTTTCTGCCGGAATATCTGAGTATCTGTATATTAGGAATACCGCCAAGGTCTTTTCATGCATTCCTCAGCCCAAGTTTCACAACGGCTTCCGGTTAACCGTAAGCCGTTGTTTTTCAACGTATTGACCGGATTATGCGACCGGCAGTTATTCTGGCCCATTGGGCCTGGGGGCTTAGTATCGGCGGGCCGACAATGATTGATCCAACTTTGTGGATTCCAAATAAGGCAGGGGCAATGGAGCTTTTCAAAGTAACTCGAATCCAGATTTTCTGTGCAGTTGTGTCTCTTTTGGCAGGGAGTGCCTATTCATCGGGGCTTCCCGGTGAGTTTCAGTTTTCCAACAAATACAGGGCGCTTGCCGTCGAAACCTCGCCGTTCGTTAATCCGGCGTTTGTCGGCGACAAAACCCATGCATCAGTACAGTACATATACAGCACTCTGCTCGATGAATACCGATATCATGATTTTCGGCTCACGTCGCCTCTTACGGCCCATCACTCATTGGGTTTCACCTGGTTGAATTCCGGGGTTGGAACGTATGACTGGCTGGAGTTTGACGAACAGACGATGGAAACGGAAGTAATCGGAACTATCGACGATCAGAGTAACGTGCTGACTATGACCTATGCCTTGAACATCAATAGTTATATACTGGTCGGTGCAAACGCTAATCTGGTGCTTCAGAGGTTTGCCGACGATAAGAACAGCGGATTTGGGCTCGATGCCGGATTTGCGTTTCGACTTCCGCACGAGAAACTCGGTGTCCACATGCTGGGCTGCGCGATGGAGAACATTATTCCTCCCGATATGGGTACAAGCTTCGCCCGAACTCTTAACCTTTCCTGGCACGGCAACCCCATGGCCGGCTTTATGACGGGGGGGCTGGTATGGCAATGGCGTGATGTTCTGCCGCCTGCCGAGGAATATGTGTCTCATGATAGAGACATCGATTGGGCTTTGAACGCCAAAAGCGGCATCACCATTCTCAAGTCATTATCGGTAGATGTATTGGCCGGATTCGATCGGACCGGTTTCGACTATGTGGGATTATCGGTCCAGGCAAGTGTTCCCAGGTTCAACAAGGGTCGGGAGCTGCGCGCCGCGGTGCAGCATCTTATTCTTGAGGATCAGAATACCATGCAGTCGGTTAATGTCGAATTCGAATTCGGTTTGCACCGCGATGAACTTCACGAGCGCCTGATGGAGAGGTTGCGGGACAATGTACCATACGATTTGCTGGAGAAGGGGATAAAGCAGTTCAAGGACAAAGACTATTACGATGCGATGTTCACCCTGGGACAGATTCGGCGAGATCACCCTCGCTTTCGGCGGATGGATAAGGTATCGTTCTACGAATCTCGAAGCCTTGAAAAGATGCACATGCTTCAGGCGGCAAAAACAGGATATCAGGCCGCCAGGAACAAACACGGCCGAAGCGATTTGCTGATCGATTACCATCTTGGTCTGATGAGAATCAATCTCAGGGAGAACAATCATAAACAGGTAGAAAAGCTTTTCGGCGAGGTGACGGAGATCATTGCCCCGGATTCGATAATCCATCACGGGTACTACATTCTCGGAGAATCCCATATCAAACGGGAAGAGTACGATGAAGCGCAGGAGGTATTCGCGGCGATTCCCCCGGGGCATCCAACCTATATATATGCACTCTACTCCAGCGCATTGTCCGACTACCGTAGAGACCAGACTCTGGCGATGCTCGAAACCGTGAGCAAGATAAATGCGATCACTCCTCGGAACGCGGATGAACAGTACATGATCGATCGTACAAATGTGCTTATGGGTAATATTTACATGGAAGATTTCCGAAATGAGCCGGGTTCTCTTCAAGGGGCGGTCGAAGCGTACGGGCGAGTCACGGAGACAAGTGAACTGTATGGGGAAGCTCTTATGGGGAAGGGGTGGGCTCTGATACGAATGAATAGATGGCCGGAAGCCGTCATAGTGGGAGACCTGCTCTACCACGCAGATACCGAGCGGGTTCTCCGGGCCGAAGGCGCACTGATTGCCGGGCTGGCACTGGAGCGCCAACGTCAATTCAAACAATCCATCGATATGCTTACCGAGGGGACGGATCTGCTCAAGCGTGCTGAAGATGAAGAGCGAGAGCGTCCCTTTACGCGGGAAAAGCTCGCTGCACGGTACTCCCTTCTGGCACGAGACCTGGTGCGATACGCTCGATCCGATGAACCCATGCCCGGCGATTCATTACGGGAGCTGAGACGAAAGTACCAGGAGTACGGAACTCTTGTCCGGGAGGATCTCCGCGCCGCCGATCAGGAGAAGCTTCAGGCGTACCCCAGGCAGCGTGCCGTCGATCTCAAGTTTGATCTTGAGTTCGTAATCGCCGCCACGGCGAAACGAATGGCACGAGAAGGCGGCAGTGAACTGGTCGAGAAGACGGAAAAAGAAAACCAGAAGATCGATGAAGAGATTGAACGGCTGAGAGAGGAACTAAATGAGTTAGAGAGCGAATAGCGCCTGTTCGGCCGACCTCTCGTTTCGGACATTATTTTTGTCTGAAGAATCGGTGCTTTCGAAGATGGGCGAGGCGCTGGATGGGTTTTCCCCACAGGCTCTATCTATGCGTCTTTTCTGGAGTATACGGATTTCGCGGACAAAAACGGAGGGGGAGCAGCTTTGAGGTACGGTGCAGCGGGTATTACGATAATGCCCGACAGAATTGAAGACGCCCTTGATAGTCACTATGTTGTAGATGATTTGCGCTCTCTTGCCGGGAAGATGCAGATGAAAAAACTGCCTTCCCTCAAAAGAGAGCTCGTTTCCTTGATCTCCAACGAGATTCGTACACGTCGAGCGTATGACCGGCTCAACGAAATCGAGCGGAAGGCTCTGGCGGAGGCGATTCATGACCCGAATGGAGAATTGAACCTTACAGTCTTCAGAGCCAGACATGGAGTGGACCCCTACAAGCAGGGATGCGACGAATCGAGATCCGGGTTTCGATCCGGAAGGTCGACCTTGTTGGATGCGTTTATTATCAGGGGAATAGTCCCGGACGAAATTCGCACCATATACCTCCCTCACATTCCACAACCCGAGGAAGACGTTCTTGCGACACACGACAAGCTGCCGGAGTCGATTGCCGGAAAAATTAAACGTTACAGTGGTGTTGAAACCTTCAACATGCATCCCGAAGCCTGCGAAACCGAGTTCGCAGCGCCGCTGAATCTCGAAGCCGTACTGTATCTTGCGGAAAGCGGCAAACTCCGAGTTAGTGCAAAAACCCGTCGCCCTTCGGCCGCAACAGTCAATGCGATTTCACAGGTTTTGGTCGGTGGAGATTTTTTACCGTGCGAGAAATACGGAGGAATCCAGGCGTTCGCCTGGCCGCTCCTTCTGCAAGCCGCGGGCTTTGTCTCTTTGCATGACACAAAGCTCGCTGTAGGACCGAAGGGAAGAGATGTGCTCAGTGGACGGATCGAAAAGCACAAAGCTATACAATTGCTGTGGAATGCCTGGCTCAGCAAAGCGATGTTGGATGAATTCTCGAGAATTGAGAGCATTAAGGGCCAGAATTCGAAAGGAAGACCCCTTACCGCCGTCAAAGAGCGACGAAAGGTGATCTACGACACCCTGAGAGAGTGCCCATCACGCACATGGATAGAAGTAACAGAGCTTGGCAGGCATATGCAGGCTGAAGGCATCTTGTTCGAGGTTTCGCGAGATCCTTCGAGGCTCTACTTCTCCGAGTCGCACTACGGCAGTCTGGGGCATATCGGTATGGACGAATGGAGACTACTTCAGCATCGCTACATTCAGGCGCTTCTGATGGAGTATGCCGCCACTTTGGGCCTGATTGATATTGCGTATGTGAACCCCGAAGACGCCGAGCCTGACTACTATAGTTTCTGGGGTACGGATGATTTGGAATTTGTAAGCCGTTACGACGGACTGTTGTTGTTTCGGATTAACGCGCTTGGGGAATTTGCGCTGGGCCGGACCGAAACGTATACGAGTACCGTTCGTGAAGTAGAACCGTACCTTCTCGTGCAGAGTAATATGTCCATTATACTGAAGAATCCGGATGCTATGCCGCCGGGCGACCGGCTTTATCTTTCGACTATTGCGACGAGCGTTTCGCCGTTCGAATGGCGAATATCGCCTCGGCTGGTGCGGGATGTGCTTTCTAAAGGGGAGCAAATCGCGAAGATCGCCGGTTTCCTTCAATCTCGTTGTGCATCACCGCTTCCCCGATCCATAGAGGCACTGCTGGGTGAAGCGAACGCGAGCTGCATAAACATTGTTCAGGCCGGGAAAGCCTCGCTTATCACGTGTTCCGATAGACGGCTTATTGCCGCGGTGCGAAACGATGCGGGACTGAAAGAAATTAGCGCCGTTGTCGATGGTGATCGTTTTATCATATTCCCCAACAAAGATGACCTGTTCTACAGGCGATTGCGAGACATCGGATACTCGCCGACAGTGATGGAACCTTCCTGACCCTGGTTTGACAAGTACAAAAAGTCGTCATGGTATAAAGCTGGTCCCGCACGTCGGGACTAAGCCGGAATGGAGACGTTATTTCCCGACGACTCCTGAAGTCCTCTTTATGTAGACGCTGAATCCTCCCGCGGCTACTCTTTCCTCGCTTCGACTCAACAGCTTACGCGATTCCTCCACTCAGAACCGACGAGTTCGGGTGTAAAAAGGAATATAAAGATTTTCCTGCAATGCTGATTTGGGAAGATTATATTAGGGATAACCCCTTGTGTTTGCTGCATATTGTTTAAATTCAATGACTTGCATGTTTTTGCTGACAACACTGAAATGCCTGTAAGTCTTTGTTTTTTCAGGTAAAACGGGCATGCTCTGATGACTCGATTTTGCGCTTAACCCGACTTCGACAGTCGAGAGACGCCGTACCGCGCTGCACTGCGCTGCACTGAGCGGTGTCGAAGTGAGCGGTGTCGAAGTGAGCGGAGCGTTGCACTGAGGTGTCGAAGTGAGCGATGTCGAAATGCCGAGGGGTAGAGCAGTATGCGTAAGATCGTGCGACAGCTTACGCGGAATGCCGTGAGTCGATTGTCGAAGTCGGGTTAAGTCGAGGTGCTTCCAGGCGAGCTTTGAGACTTTCGTCGGAATCGCAGAGGGAAGTGTTCGGCGAATTGCCCTGCAGGGTGTATAATGGATGAGCGCGTCGAATGTATAACAGCAGTGATGAAGTCCGCCGTCCCGACAAGAAATAGTGTCAATCAGTTGTCGGTGCATTGCGGTACACCACCGATGAGTATTAGCGGAGGCAAATCCAAATGGTGAACGGCGTTACAGGCAGAGAAAACCATCCCCGGCGAAAAAAGCGCACGGGTATCTTTATCGGCCGGTCTAAAGCACCCGCCTTTATTCTTGCGGTTGTAACTTCATTTGCTATTGCTTCGGCAACGCCGAAATGCTTCAGAGTAGGGCTTAATGGGGGAGGGGCCAAACACCTTTTTCTTAACCAGTTTCGTATCGCTCGTATGTTCGACCCCAGGCAGGATGAGGTACCGTGCGACGGGCAAGGATATCCGCTGGCCGTGCCGTTCACAAATGCACAAACGGGTGAAGAAGAGGATCAGATAACCTATCTTATCGCCAATGCGCCTTCACCGAATCTGCACGACGACTCTGTGTATGTCTTACGGTGGGACGGGGAAGGAGAGTTTCGGGTTGACTCCTGGGCGCCGCGAAGTGTCACCTCGGCCGATTGCCAAAATGAAGATCCGTATCACCGATCCTGTTACCCGATCAAATCCGATTCCGGTCGAATGGAGTTTCGAGTCAGGTACAATCCAGACGATCTTACCTGGAGAAACATACAGTTTAAGCTTTTGAGGTCCGAAAAAGGAAACCACGTCCGCAACATTCGTCTTTACCTGAAATCACAGGAAGACCTCTATGAGAAGAATGGAGAGATTTTCAATCCCCTTTATATTGAAAAGCTTGAACCATTCTACATGATCCGTTTCATGGGCGCGTTCAAAACGAACAATAGTCCGTTTCGCACCTGGGAGGATCGCACGCCCCGGGATTTCTGGAATCAATCGAGTGGCCCGCACAATTGTGGATTGGCCTACGAATGGGCCGTCGAACTCTGCAACCGCACGGGAAATCATCTGTGGTTCAATGTTCCGCATGCGGCGAACGATTATGCCGTCCGGAAGATGGCGGAACTGGTCCGGGACCGGCTGGATCCGAACCTTATGGTGTACCTGGAGTATTCCAATGAAACCTGGAACTACGCCCCTCCGTATAAGGACCAGAATAATTGGGTGAATGCTCGCGGCGGACGAATTGAAGGGCATGTTGAGATTTCCAAGAACATCTTCCGCATATGGCACGAGGTATTCGGGAAAGACAGCTATCGAGTGAAGCGGGTCATGGCTACCTACGGCTTCGATGGGATACGCCGAATCGAGGAGTGCGGTGTCGAGAATTATGACGTCTACTCTCCAACTTACTATTGGGGACCGTCCAAGGAGGCTAAGGAAACGTGGGATAAGAACACGACAGTCGATGAAATGATCGAGGATATTCGTGGCAGAATTCAGGGTGGCTGGTACGAGAAAATGAAGAAGTATTCCGACCAGGTACGCTTGTTTGGGAAGGAGCTGTACTGCTATGAGGGCGGCATGGGAGGTGATCCCGGAGACTCGGTTCCGTCCCGGTGGAGCGTGCCGGTTTACCCCTACTGGAGAAACTACCAGAAGCTTCAGAAAGACCCACGGCTGACTCCGCTCATATACGAACTGGTGGACACCTTGACGAGTCTCGGGTATTCCGGCGGTAACGAACTCAGTCTGACTGGAAGCTGGGAGTATAATCGTGTCACCAAGCGGGTGTCGTTCTGGGGCATAATCAACAGCTTGTATGATAAAAAGGAGAATTTCCCCAAATACCAGGGGATGATCGACAAAGTACAAGACTGTGACCAATTGATACGTGACACCGACACTATAGGAGCGGGATTGGCGTTGCGTTTCGATGGATACGACGACTATGTTGATTTTCCTTCGGCCTACAAGCCCAATGATGCATCGGAGGATTACTCACTGGAGTTCTGGATGTATCCCGAACTGACCGGCGTCGAACAGGGCATTCTGACAATGGTCGGATCGACCGGCGCGGGGGGTAACCGAATTCGTTTTGGAGCCGATAATCGCCTCCACTGGACGGTTGCGGACAATTCGGGAAGGACAGTCGTGGACATCACCGGACCGGTTCTGGAACTCAATCGGTATCATCACCTGGCCGCGGTCAAGAGCGGCAACCGGTATCACTTGTATGTGAACGGTTCGGTAAAAGGGGAAGCGACCGGCACAACGCCGGGCGATTGTGCTCGCACAGTGCTTCTGGCGGGAACTGGTATGGACAAAAAAGAGAATGCCGCGTATTTTCGAGGGCGTCTCGATGAACTCCGGATATGGAAAGCACCGTTGTCCCTTCTGGAAATCAGGTCCTGGATGTGCCGGAAAATAACCTCCGAACATCCCCGGTACACGAACCTTTCTCATGTGTATCGGTTCGACATAATGGATGTCAACGGCTCGGTTGCCGACCAGATGGGCGCGGGCGAGGGATTGCTGCGGAATTTCGATTTCTCCCATTACTCCAATTACCGGAAGTCGGGCGCACCGATCGGGGACATCTCAAAGGCCCTGTATCCCTCTACCTGGGACAACGCCGCCGTGTCGATTGGTCACACAAACGGTGATCGATTTACCGTATCGGAATTGGGGAACGGCGCACCCGACGGCGTTCATGTCTATCTTGTGAAACAACCACCAAACGACCTCGGGCTTCCTTCGTCGGCATACTCAAAGATGGCGGGTTACTATTACGGTGTCTTCACGACAAATGGAACGGTCAATTCGGAATATCGAGTTCGGTATCGGTATCAGGGTAATCCGTCGGCGGGGATTGGGATCACCAATCGTCTTCTGATGCGGACCGACAATGCGGATTTGTACAATTGGCACAATACCGGTGCGGCACAGGATCCGGCGGCGGGCGCACTCTCAACCAATACCGGTGGGGAGAGAAGGCGCGGAGAATATGTGCTCGCCGTGCGTGATGCCGTGCCGGGGGGGGGGCACGGTCCGGGATATGCGTTGCGTTTCGGCGGCGGAGACAGTACCGAGGCCCGGCTGACTCCCTATTCCCGCCCGGACGACGAATACACGATTTCACTGTGGTTTAAAGGTGAAGGAAACCTGATTCGGTTCAGCCGCAATAATGAAAACGAATGGTCGGGCACAACCATTCTGGAGACTTTCGCCCAGAGCAGTCTGAAATTCAGCGCGAACGGAAAGCCGGATGTATCCATGTCCGGCCAGTACCTGCTCGATATCTACGGTTGGAATCACGTTGCTCTTATAAAGAAAGACAACACCATTGACATTTACCTTAACGGCGAACTGCATCCCAAAATGCGGGATATCTCGCTGGGGGTCAACGAAGACGGCAGCCTTAAGGATCGAGACTACATAAAGATGTATATCGGTGAGAGGTTTCGTGGGCTTATTGATGAGGTACAAATCTGGGATATCGCACTTAGTGAGAAACTGATCCGGGACTGGATGTGCCGCACTATCACGGCCTCGCATCCACTGGAAGCACGGCACCTGGTGACCCACTTCCGGTTCGATGAAGGCCGGGGGAAACAACTGGAGAATACCCGCGGACCCGGTGAACTGGAACTTCGTGGAGATATTAGCTGGGAACTATCGGGTGCGCCGCTTGGGGACACGAGTGTCTATGTCTATGAGACGCCCGAAATGACGATGAAGCACCCCGACGGCGATTTTATCACGGTCGCAATCGATACGCCCTGGACGGAGGAGTATCGGGGAATCCATTTGTATCGAGTGGATCATGCTCCAATGACTACCGAATTGCCCAACGGTATTGTTCGTGCCGACACCACTCGTTACTGGGGAGTTTTTATTGCCCCGTTCAGCAAACACCGAAGTCTCAGACGGTATCGGTACTCGGCAACGTACGGGTTTGGTGGTAATCCCAACGTTGCGCGGCCGGGAAGTATTCGCCTGCTGTACCGCAAAGACAATTCGGAAAGCCCCTGGAAATCGGTCCAGGCCCAACCCGACACCGTGGCGAAGACGCTGACGGTAACGGTGGAAACGCCCAAAGAGTGCGAGGATCGCTACTGCAGTCGTCCACGGGAGCTGCTTCTGGGGGCGGTTACCCACGAGGCCTTGGATCTGAATGTCAGTCCGCCCACCGATCCTGGATCTATTACCGGAAAGTCGACTGTATGTGCCGGAGAAGTCGATATCCTATACCGAGTTGATCCGGTGGTCGACGCCGATTTTTACGTATGGGAACTCCCGGAGGGACTTACCGGGTATTCTCGTGGGGATACCATTTTGGTTAGTGTGGAATCCGGTGTTGAGGGCGCCGTCGGCCGGATACGAGTTCGAGCCGGGAATCAGTATGGTACGAGTGGTTTTGCCGCGCTGCCGGTGACAGTACAATCGTCACCCGCCATGTCCGTGGAATTGGTCGGGCCGACCGAGGTCTGCTGGGGAGCGGTGGATGTAGAGTATTCCGTCGATGCGGTGGAAGGAGTCACTGAATACCGCTGGGAGCTTGTCGGCAGGGGAACGGCTTCTCCATCCGGATCAACCGTTCGAGTGCAGTTCGGAGATTCTGCCGCGCGTGTGGTTTTGTATGGGAAAATGGCTTGCGGAACCGTTCTGCTCGCAACAAAAACGGTTACCGTCAATCAGATGCCGAATGCCGGTTTACGGGTGCGGGGAAGCAGAGTATGTCGAGGATGTGAAGAATACGCGCGGGTAACCCTGGAGAATAGTGAAGCGGGCATAGTATATCAGGCGTACAAACGTGGTGGATCCGCACCGGTCGGCACTTCGGTGCCCGGCACGGGAGGGGATGCCGTGCTGCTTTTGCCTGTAGAGGAACTGCTTGCCGGCGAAAACCTGATAACCGTCAAGGCATCCAGTGGTGATTGCCCTTCAGTCACTCTCACTCAGACAGCATCGGTTATTATCGATATCATGCCTCCCGACGACTTGGAGATCACATTAGCGAGTGATCCTCTCTGCCCCGGAGACACAGCGGTTATTCTGATCAGGAACAGCCCACCGGGAGTATCATACCAGATATTCGGCAGCTATGACTACACGATCGATTTCAAACCGCCCTACCAGATAGAGGCGCCGGTGATAAGTGAAGGAGGAGATACATACGTTCGCCTTGCGCCCGCCGTCTACCATTCTCAGATGAGCGGCGAAGGCGTCGGATTGGGAAACAACAAGGTCTGGTTCAGTGCCACGCTGGGAGGCTGCCCGACCGTGCACATGAGGGACACCGTCTCGTTTTTCCTCGGCAACGAACCACGTTTCATCCAGATGCGACATGATTTCGAGTACTGGAAGGTGCCGTTCGACAGCAGCACTACAATTGACATGGTGATGTCCGACAGTGTGATCTGCGGTAACCAGTCGTTTACCATAAATGTCGTGAATGCGGAGGAGGGGGTCGGTTACGCGGCATGTCTTCTTTCCGGAGGGAATTACCGGGCTTCCGTCGTGGACGTCCTCACCGATACGGTGGAGTGCACAACCGAAGGAGTTACCATGGAGCTGATAGTCCCCGGTGGTGTGCTCGAGGCGGGAGAGGACCAGTCAGTCGGCGTTTTGGCGGTGGGGTCACCATGCACGAGCAAGTTGGGCCGTAGTCGTAAGCTTGATGTCCATCCGGCTCCGGACGCATCTCGTGAAGTGAATGATCTGACCGTATGCAAAACCGGCGATGCGGTTTTGACCGTTTCCAACAGTCAAAAGGATGTGGAATATGCGGCTCGTATAGTCGATTCGGAATATCGATCCGGTAAGAAGACCGGTGACGGCGAGGATCTGAACCTTCGCATCCCGAATGAGCAACTTGCTTCCGGTGTGAACCGGGTCGTGATCGAAGCTTCGACCGGGCATTGTGATGCCGTGGTCTTGCGCGATACCGCTACTGTGACAAAAGTAAGTGAACTCGACGGCTCTTTATCGACGCGCGGGGTCTACAAGGATCTGTGTATCGGGGTAGCTGGGGAAATCGTCATTTATTCACCGGAGCCCGGAGTGAAGTATCGTGTGTACCACAACTCGAAAGCCATGAGTGAACCTGTAATCGGCGAAGGGGATTCCATTGTGGTCGAAGTACCGGCGGAGAACCTGGAATCACTGGCCGGGACCGATTTCGTGCTTGAAGTACAGGCTCGTGTGGAAGATTGCGAAGTCGAGCTTGCTCAGGCGGTGGCATTTACATTGTCGGTCAAGGCCTATCCGGAAGGAGGGATTGACGTCTTCGATCAGGGTGGGAATCTGCTCTGCCCGGACGAAGAAACAGTGTATATCGGCGAACGGAAGTATGACGACGGCGGCTTGAACTATCCCATGACCATACAGGGTCTGGTAAACGGCGTTCCGGTTGGAACGCCGGTTTTGGTGGACACTGTACATCAGCATGACAGAGAACCAAATATCGGTATCAGCTTTCCACGAGAGGAGATGCCGGTGGGAGATACCGTGATTCTGAGCTTTGCGGCGAAGCTGGAAGGATGTCCTCCAAAGAAAATCCCGTTTGATTGCAGGGGTTGCGGATTCGACGCCGATAAGCAACCAAGTTACATCGTACCGGACTATGACCTTGATTTGACGGTATTGGGTGATACGGTGTGCTCCGGTCACAACGCCTCCGTAACCATCATTGATCCGCAGGGGAGCGGGAAAGGTGGATATGAGTATCGTCTGTACGATTCGGAGATCGGTGAGATTTCAGCCGCGAAAGGTACGCAACACTGGTCGGTCGACAATGACGGCAATCTGTCATTGAGTCCGTCCGAGATCGGCTATCTAAAACCCGGCCTGAACGAATTTCATGTACAGGTGAGATATCGTTCGAGTTCATTCGGCGAATGCGGATGGGTTTCACTGAATAGCAGAGCGGATGTTCTGGTCAATGGCGAACCGGATCGTTCACTGAAAGTAATTGGAACATCGATTTGTGCGGGCGACGGATCTGTAACGGTGGAACGCACGCAAACCTCGGTCCTGTACCAGGCATATCTTGGAAATACGGGAGTGAGTGACAGAGTGGCCGGTACGGGTGGTACTATAAACCTGTCCATTAACGGGAGTTGGCTGAACCCGGGGTCGAACGAGATTTCGGTCCGGGCAACGATCCCCGGATGCGTAACGGTTCCGCTGGACCAGCGTGCCGTTATTCAGCTTATCGATCATGCACCTTCGCGTCCGGGCGCTATTACCGGTCCCACGGAGGTATGTGCGGGAGCGACTCAGATTCAATACTCTGTACCGAATGATCCGGAAGCCTTGGATTACACCTGGAACTTACCGCCGGGTGCAACTACCGGATCGAACACGAACATCGCCCTGGTGGATTTCGGAACCCGGAGCGGACCGATTTCTGTTGTGGCCAACAGCGCCTGTGGTGCAAGTCCTGTTTCGCAGTCCGTTCAGGTCACCGTCTCCGGCGCGAACGCGGGCGGTATTATTGCCGGACCAAAATCGGCCGAGTGCGGCGGCATCGTTTCATTGACCCTTTCGGGGCACGAAGGACGGATTGTGAACTGGCAATGGTCGGAGGAGCCCGGGGTCTGGGTAGATATATACATGTCTACATCACAGATAACCTATTCAGTCGGAGGAAAGACCGCGACGTTCAGGGCAATCATCGACAATTCGGAGTGTGGGAGAATCGCATCCGCAACACACACCGTCAACGTAACTCCGTGCAGCGGTTCGCCCCTTCAGGTTCCCATTCCGAATCCGTCGCCCGGAGAATACACACAGGAGAAGTTACGAGTGTATTTCGGTCGGTCTCCGCAAGACAGTGTCAGGGATATCTATTATAAAATATGTTCAGATATTTCTTCCTGTACCCTCGATGACGGGTTGCGGTATGATCATAGTGCGGGAATAACGCTGGATCTGGCATCCGGACCCAAATGGATTCTCTATCGAGCACGGCCGAAACCGGGCTTGGAAGATGAGCACCTTCCCAGCGCCATGAATCAGGCCTTGTATGTCTACGCGGCAAGCGGGCTGGGAGAACCGGTGCCGCGTCCCGGAGGCGGCTTTTTCAAGGACACCGTCGTGAACGTGGTTTTCGAAAAGACCAAGGAATCGCCGCTTCGGGAGATCTACTATACGATATGTGACGGTGATACAACCGGCTGCGAATTGACTTTGGAAAACAGAAATCGATATGACTCGAAAACCGGCATCGATCTGAATCTTGCGCATGGTCCGAAGAGCCTTGTTTTTCAAGCAGTACCTCTCGATGTGTATGCACATGAGTATCAGGCGAGTATCGTAGCCAAAGCACTTTACACGTTTCGGCCTGGAATAGCAGTAATTGGAGCCTCGTATCTCGATGCGGATGGGGACGGACGTATCGATCTTGCTCGCATCGAGTTTGAGAAAGAACTGGTCGAACATCCCGAGTCCATAACTCTTGCGGCTCCCTATGATCAATCCGAAACCGTGACCCGAAAGGGAGTGAAGCATTCTGATAATACTGTCATAATCGATTTTTCGGATACGCCGTTTTCTCGTGTGTTCACGGGGTTTGATCCCGGGCCGTTCGGTTTTGTGAACGACACAACCGGCCGTTTCCATACCGAACCGTTTTCTATACAAGACAGTGTGGCCCCGGTAATATCCTCGGCGCAGTATCTTCTTGCCGATCGAGCGGTCGGAGGAGAGTATTTCGATACACTGAGAGTGGTATTCACCGAACCCGTGATGCAGAAGGGTAATGCCCCTTTTGTGTATGCTCCGCCGGGAAGCGTACCGTCATTCGAAGAGATAGATGTGCAGGGGGCGGTACTGCGTGGGATAGTACGTATGTCCGAGTCCAGAACTCCGGCTCTGGAACCGGGAGTCATGATTGCCGTAAATACCCAGGATCCTCAGGGAGATGTGCGTGACGGCGCCGGCAATGTACAGGAAAACCCCGGTAACCGTCGGGTTCCCATTGTGGTCGCTTCGAATGCAAAGCAGTATGAGAAGCATTACGGACCAACGCTATTCACTCCGGGAAAACGTGATTTCGTACTGATCCTGCGTGCCAATCCGCGATTACCCTTGATAAGTGGGGATTCCGAGGCATCGATCAAGATCCTTGATGCCGTCGGTAATGTAATTCGTTCGGAAAGGTTTTATGCCGGAGAAGACTATCTGAAATTTGCATGGGACGGGCGCAATGCGAACGGGCGGTATGTTGGGCAGGGAACGTACCTGTTACTCGTTGATTTCACAGTAAACGGTGTCTCCGGCAACGAAAAGATGAAGATCGGTGTGAAGCGGTAGGGAGGTGGACTTGCGGAAGCTCTCCGTCAAGCGTGCCGCCGGATTCCCTCGTACTCAGCGCCCATTCGGGCGCGGTACTCAGACCGCGCAGCGGTCGGTACTCGTACTCGTGAATCGATTGTTCCTGTCTATGCTGTGCTGTCTTGAATGGCTGGCGCATCGTCAGTGCTTCGTTGAACATCAATTGGCTGTTCCGCCTTGAACAGAATGAACTGTTCGTTTTTTGTATGCTTCCAGTGTCTGAATTTGTCAGGAATTTCATGAAGCGACCGTTCAGCGACGCCGCCGGAGACCTCGGGATGCCTGGGCCTGCCTG
>CAYFVL010000078.1:0-21023 GCA_964346405.1 uncultured Fibrobacterota bacterium | reverse complement strand
GTGAAAGCCATTCTGTTCGTCCTTTATGAACCGCCAACGGACGAGCGGTTCTTAGAAAAAGCCCTCTGGAATGTCAGAGCATCGCCGGAATGCAAAAACATCACCGCCCCACAATGGGTGCAAGACGCTCTCCGAGTTATATCACCGCAACTCGCAGGGACCCTACCCTACTCATTCGCACCCACAACAAGGAAGGCTCCGTGGCGGTGCCCTGGGCTTGTCGCTCAATCGCTTCCGAGAACCTTCCGTACGTCCACTTGCCGGGACTACTGCAGGTCACCCGCACGCTGCAATCGCGGCCCATTCCTGCGGCACTCACGCGTATATGGATTGCCGCCGAGATGCATTCCGAGTCACACTTCACTCTCCGGGATGTCAGGGCTTGGTCGGAATGCACGATCACCCCTGCCCCTCAAGGGGTGCTTTTCACCAACTCTCCACGATACCATGGAGAGGTTAGTTTTTTCCACAAGTAATTTATTTTTTCGTTGTTTTCTTCTTTGTGGTTTTCTTAACGACTTTCTTCTTTGTACCGGCCGACTTCGAAGCAAGAACAGCGTCTTTCGCCGACTTCGAAATCCGGAACTTCAGCGCGGTCCGGGCCGGAATTCGGATGCTTTCTCCGGTGGCGGGATTTCTGCCCTTTCGGGCTTTTCGCTTCACAACTACCAGCTTGCCAAGACCCGGTACTGTGAATCCGGTTTTGGCTTCCTTGTAGGCCAACTCGGCAAGCGAACTCAATACTTCCTTCACCTGCTTCTTACTGAGTTGCTCGTCCCTGGCGGCAATCGCTTCCACTATTTGCGCCTGAGTCATCGGTTTCTTTGCGGGCATCTGCTCCTCCATTCTGAAAGTAAGAAAGACCATAGATAAGTAATATGTACCGTATTCACCGGCATTGTCAACTTTTCCCCAAATTTTATTTCGGCCTGCGATTACCAGCCAAAGGGCGTTTAACGCTCACACATTCCCACTCTCAGCAACAATTCACACGCGGCATTCAAACTCAACCCAAACTTTCTTTTCAACCGGTAGAAGTATTTGACCACGGGAGGACTGAGATATAGAGTCAGCTTCACCTTTTTTGAACTTGTCTCTTTTGGTGGACGACCTCTTTTCAGCGGCACAAATCCCCTCAGGGTGGATTTGTATTTTTCTTTGACCTCGGCGTAACGATCTACTTCTTGAAGCTCCTTGTAAGCCTTCCTCAGAAAACTTTCGGCAACGACGGAATAACGCATCCACCCCCGTTTCGCCGCCTCGATTTTCAGGCGATCGACCACGGACTTGTCGACGTTCACGCTGAAGTAAGCCTTCTCCCCTGCTACTTTCTTCACAAGCCTCCCTGATGCCCCCAAATACCCGTATACAGGTATTTAAAAATATAGTTCATTCCCGCATCCCGCGCGGATTCCGCTTGTCACAAAGCCGGCAAAATGCTGAGTCGGCGCTCACACGCACCATTGCCGCATATGTATGCAGATGCATAGGTATGCATGTTCACCCTCCGTTTTGGCTCGTTTTCGCCACTTTTGCCCCATCAACACTCGAATCAGTAACAAAAAGCAATGATCCTATTGACACGGGTTCCGGCAAAGCTTATTATTTAGATATCTCAAAACAACTGGCGGGCCTGACTCCGCTCCGTTATGCGGCGTTTTTTCGTGTGGCAGACTATTGCCTGTGGTGTGGGGTATCCGTAAGGACCCCGGCCTCCCAGTTGGGGCTGAGAGCGCCACGGGCGTTTTCTATTCTCAAAACAACTGGAGGTACTCATGAAGTACTTGAACACATCCCCCACCCCCTGGACGGCCGAATACGGCCACACCGCCGATGTAATCATCGACCGGGACGACAATCTTCTTTGCGCCGCCTGCCCGATCGGAAAACGCGATCTGCAACGAGCAAACATCCAATTGATCGTCGATCGCGTAAACGGCCCACTACTGGCCCCCGAGAATCTCTTCAAAGAACGGCATTCCGGAAGGGTTCAAGTTGGTTCGAAATGGAATGAGGAGTTTGAAGAAGTTTGTGATCGGGAGTTTTTTGAGGTTGATTTGAGTGAGGAGATTGGGTGAGAGCATTATGCGCTCCGGGCCGGGCTCGGAGCGCATATCCCGGAACGTCCAAAGCTCACATCAAAATTGGCGTCAACAATATGGTTCTTAAGGCCATACGTTCTCTGCTGTTTTGTTTGCCGGCATAACCCTTCTTTTCACCACTTCCTCTCGTGCATTAGGAAATATGAAAAGGAATCCCCCAAAGCTCCGAAAGCGCATCACCCCTTCTTTCCAACGCTTCTGCCTTGCTTCCGGCATTGCCAAGAAGGACCGACCGCTCGGGTGCCCCAGGTTTGAAAAGAAAAAGCCGATGATTCTTGACCTGATTATGGAAATCGACTCCAGTATTTGAGACCGGAACTGCTCTGAGCATTCGAGAAGAGAGCCGTATGGAACTGTAATCCGATAAATCAGACTTCCATATGATAGCTTTGGAAAAGGCATTCCTGTACAGACAGCCCTCGGATTTTGATATTTCTGCTACCGGCCCGAGCCTCATATAAAGGTAGAAAGAAAATGGAATTAGTAGCAGAGCGCCAACAAAAGGCAATGCAAAAAATTCGAATTTGCCCTCAGCAATCCAAAGGTAGAGAGAATGCACGAGAACGAAGACCGCCATTGAAATCGGAAAGGCGAGGAAGAAGCTCGCAATACGTCGCTGATAGAATTTTTTCCGCATCGGCACTCACTCATGAAATTCTACTGCAACTGTTCCGCTAACGCGATTCTTTCCCAAGTTAATCACTCCCCCACCAGCCGCCAATCTCCATCCCCAGCCCCATACTTGATATACAACACCTTCCCCTCGGTATCCACATACGTCGCCCCCACCGGCGCCGAAACGCCGGCCGTTACCGGTGACCCTGCGCCGCTAAGCGCGTAGCTGCTTTTGATACTGTAGGGGCTTGCGGTGAGTGGCTGGTAACCGTCGTCGAACACCGAAGCGCCGTCGATCAGGATGTCGTAGTAGAGGTAGTCGGTGGAGCGGATTACGGTGACTACGTTGTTGGAGATCCCGACCGGGAGTTTGAACCAGCCATTGCGGACCGAGACGTCGCGGAATGTTTCTTCGTACACCGGCGAGTCGGAGGTCTCCGAGGTGTAGAGTTTTACAGTTGCGAGCGGTTTTTCACCTGTGAAAGGGGAACCGTTTTCGGTGTACAGTCCCTGAAGCGTAATCATTCCAGCGGTCTGGAGACCGGCTCCGCAGAACAGGGTGTGGGTAGTGACGGTATTGGAGGGTCCGGACTCGGCGTAGACATCGTAGGCGGTTACGTAGTATGCGTATTCAGATTCGCACAACACGTTACGATCTACGTAAGTCGGTGTTTCGGCTTCCACGTAGTCTTCGATCTCCACAAAGCCGGCGTCGGAATCTTTGCGGTACACCCGGAATCCAATCGCGCGGTCGGAGTTGTTGGTCCAGGAAAGAGTGATCTGCCCGGGGACCGTGCTGTCCGCGACCAGGCCACCCGGGTTGTCGATATCACAGTAGTTTGTGGTAGCGTTTGCGGTGTCGCTGTAGCCCGATGTGCGCCCGTCGGGAACGAGTCCCTGCACGCGGTATTCCCAGTAGCTGGAGCATTCGAGCGGCTGGTGGGCAAATGATGTACCCGAGCCCCGGTAAATCTCTTCCCACGGATCCGCGTTAAGCCGCGCGGTCAGGGCAAATTCCGGTGCGATACCGTTCCAGGTGACATCGATACGTGATGCCGACTGCGCGGTCGCGGTTACAGATGTCGGTACGCACGGGGTGGTGTATGCCGGTGAGGCGAGGGAATTCAGAGACGAAACATTCACCTCGTTGTAGGCTCGGACGGCATAGTAATACCCGAGACCGCAGGCAGTGACGGAATGGGTGTAACTCTGCGCGTTCGCGGACAGATTCGTTAGTACCTGCGGTTCGGCTTCAGTCTCCCCGTACAGAACTTCGTATCCGGTTTCGTTTTGCGCATTATCGACCCACGTCAGATGAATCCCGGCATTATCCACGGCTGCCTGCAGACCGGTTGGTGCGGCGACGTTGTCGCCGATCGTGCCGAACGTCAAAAGCGTTTGATTTTCTTTCTGGTTCTCATAAGCAAGCTTGATCCAGTCGGAGGTACGAGCAGCCTGATGTATCGCAACTTCGTCAACCGTGCCCGTCAGGTAGTTGACAGGGTTGCCGCCCTCTTTTCCGACTAACAGCGAGTAATCGGCGCCGATATCATTAACCGTGCCCAAACCGGTCATTACCGCGGCCGACAGCCCGTCTATGAACAACTCCAGCGTATCCTCGTTGACCGTTCCGACGACGTAGTGCCAATCCCCCAGCGTAATAGAGCCGGCGGTGCTTGTCGCCACCACATAATCTCCGTCGTACAGAGCGAATTTAACCTGTTGTTCATCGCTCTCGTATTTCAAAACATACTGGTGCTCTCCGGTCCCGCCCCAGCGGCCGATAACGCCTCCATCGTTTGCCTGTGAGGTACTCACGTTTATCCATGCGGAAAGCGCAAAACCGCTCGCGTTGCCGGCAACATCGAATGCCGAGTTGTATCCAAGATCGAGGTAATCATCGGTCCCGTCGAGGCTCAGCCCTCCACCTGCAGCCCCGGCCACACTATTGGCTGAAAGACTCATTCCCCCCTCAAGTACCGCATCGGCGCCTGTGCCGGTCGCATCTGTTACGCTCTCGTCCAGATGCCATACGCCGGCAAAGCCGTTATCCGAACCAAAAACCGCCCCGGGATTAGACTGATCAAATGCCTCCGCATTACCCCAGTACATTTGTATGGAGAAGCCGTCGTGGTCTCCCGGCACCGACGGAACAAGCACCCAGACCGCGGCCGTCCGGGATGAACTGTCCCATCGGGCTATTTCGTAGGAGAGTGGTGCGCCGAGTGAATCGGCGAATCGAAGGTCCGCTCCAGTACCCTGGGCATCGGCAAACGGGAAACTCTCCTCAGTAAGGCGAACCAGCACCGGAAAGTCGGAAACATCAGCGACAACCCCGGCGCCCTGCGAAGTCGTGTTGAAAAAGATATCCGTGCTGTATTGCCAGTCGCTGTAATCTTCAGCCTCCGCGGAGACCTCTTCAACCGAGATATCATCGACTAACACCGAGCCGGTCCCGGAATTTGCCTTTATCATTAAATGAGAACAATCACCCGAGCCTGCCATCGTTTCGCCCGAAACCATCTCATACTCATCGGACCGATCCGACGACGACGCAACCCATGCCGAATACGTCCCAGCTTCAAAATCCAGCCGCATACGCATGTAGTACCACTGCCCATCGGAGACCGCCGGCCACCCGGTGCGATCCGCCCAGCCAGAGCCCTTCGCATTCCACTGGATACCCTCCAACATGATCCTCGCCCGATAATCGCTCCAGTTACCCGGATTCGAAGCATCCGGCGTAACAGGCCCGAACCCGGTATTCGCCGACGTATCCTCGGCAAACCATCGCCACGTCAGATCCACCGTTCCGGAAAGCGTTGGCACAGTGGCCGTAGCCGCGTTGGAAGCTCCCGTAGCCGCCCGAACGACCATATTCCCGGCATTGTCGGTGATCTCAAAGACCGAACACGAACCAAAGGAACTGTTCGCCCCCCAATCGCCTGCCGCACAGAGCGTGCTTCCGGCGGCATAGCTCTCAAAGTCTTCCGTAAAGAGCTGTCCATATCCGCCAATTGCCGTTACGAGCGTCAACAGAATCGTCCGTTTCATTTTGCTTCCGGTGGATGTACATGTCGGCATTGTATTCTACTCCCTGTATGGGTTTGTTTATTCGCGTCTTTTCGTACTCGTACTCAGCGAACCGGTACTCGTACTACTCCTCTTCTCCCAGTGACCGGGAGAAGGGGCCGGGGGATGAGGGGAGACCAGCCGCGGCCTACCGAGTACCCCCAACAAAGGCCAACCACAATCAATCGATCGATTCACGAGTACGAGTACCGGTCCCGCGGACCTGAGTACGAGTACGATTATTAGTCAACCCGCTCCCAATCACTGTTCGACAACCCGTACTTTACATACAAATCCCGTGTATCCTCATCCGTATACAGCGCACCAACCGGTGCATCGGCCTCGTCGACCGGGGAACCGGTGCCGGTGAGTCTGAACGCGTTTTTGATGCTCTCGATACCCCCGGAGGTGATCGGAATGCGCTCGGGTTGTATGTGTCCGTTCGCTTCTATTTCACAGTACGCTGCATCATGGGCCAGAAGAGTCGTACGCACCTCGCCCTGGATTCCGAACCGAATGCGGAAGTACCCGTGCTGTATCGGACGAACGAATCGTTCTGTGTAAAGCAATTCACCGCTTTCGGGTTGGGTGTAAAAACGGGCGATGATATCGGCCGAATCCACGTCGATCGGGTCACCGTTTGCATCGAGAGCGACATCGATCAGTTCGAACAGGTCTTTCGGCGTGTGACACCGGACAGTCGCGGCCTGTTTGGCACTCGACCATGGTGAAACTTCTTGCCCAAACAGAGACCGAATTCGGTACTCCCAGGTGACTCCGCAGCTCACGGTGGTATCCCTGAACAATCCGACCGGATGTGCCGGTGAGGCGATTGTAGTGAAGGCCGAGCCTATGTCAAGATTCTTCCGCTCGATCCGAACCGAGTCGATAAATTCCCCGCCGGTAGACACCGACCAGTCAAGCAGGTTCTGCTCTCTGCGCACCAGCGCGAGTGTCGGTGTTACGGGCGGAAGCTGAACGATATGTGACCGGGGCATCTGATTGGCCCGGCACAGGTTTATATAGTCTGCACTAAATCCCCGGTCGGCAACACGAATTTCATCGAGTGTTCCTTCGAACGGATTACCCGACAGGCGCCTCCCCAGTAGCAGCATGGCCGAAAGCGGTGAGCCGTCCCAGTTGCTTTCCTGTTGCGCAATCATTTCCCCGTCGAAGAACATTCGGCTCAGAGTGCCGTCGTGCGTCACGGCAATGTGATGCCAGGTTGCGGGTTCTATTGCGGCACTGCTATTGTCGACTGTCTCATTGTGACCAAACATTACATCATCGGTTCCCACCGCGAGGTGCCAGCCATCCGTACCGGTATACTTTGAAACGAGTGTCTGTTCCACGGTTTCCCGAGTTGTTTTCATCCACGCCATTGCCGTGAAAGCTTCAGGGGTTGTCAATGAGCTGTCGGTCGGGACTGATATGTAATCGTCGGCTCCGTCGAATCGACGTGCGTTGCCGATCAGTCCCGAAATTTCGCTGGAGCCTTCGTTCACTCCGTCATTGCGATTGGCCGTGGCATCGAACACATCACCGTCCTGCCCGCTCACCAGTTCAGCGACATTGCCCGAGGCCGTCGCGGTGTGGCCGTTGAGATACCAGACCAGGTTGGAGCCGTCGAACTGCACCGAGAAACTGCTCACGGTCCGTCCCGGTGCGAAGAAACTGGGCTGCCCCAGATCGGAGACGCCTTTTCCCTGATACGTGAAGCGGTTGTCCACCCCGTGCGGGATGGTTACGACAAAATCATTCGGATTGTGGGTGCCGAACCAGGCGGTAAATGTTCCATCCGGGTTCTGTGCCACATGCTCGAGCACCGGACTGACATCATGATCGGATGTCGGCACTTGCGCCGCATCGCCGTTTGCGGTTTCGGTTCTGTTATTCAGGGTCCAGACAAGATTGGAGCCGTCGAATACCACGAAGAACACAAACGAATGTCGTCCCGGAAGGAACTCTTCAGGTTGCCCCTTAGCCAGGCCGGTTTCACCCCGGTAAGAGAATCTGTTGTTCGCCCCGATGTCGATTTGTACCGAATGCTCATTGGGGTTCAGATATCCAAATGCGGCCGTAAACGTACCGTTGCCGTTGTCCACGACCTGTTCCAATACGGGATCAACCGGCTCGTGAGCCACCCCCGTTTCCGCCGCTTCGCCGGAAGCCGTGGCGGTTTTTCCATTGAGGGACCACACCAGATTGGAACCGTCGAACTCGACAGTGAAATTGTCTGCCACCCTTCCCGGCGCAAAGTCAATCGGCTGGTCCAGATCCTGTTCACCGGTTCCCTGATAGGTGAAACCGTTATCCGGTCCGACAGGAATAGTTACCTCGTGGCTGTTGGGATTGTAGTAGCCGAAATGGGCGGTATATCCGGAAACTGAATCACCCTCGACCCGCTCCAGTACCGGACTGATGAGCACCACCTCGTTGGGTTGGGCCGCTCCCCCACTCGCGGTTGATGTTTTCCCGTTCAGGCGCCAGACTAAATGTGAACCGTCAAACTCAACACTGAACACATTCACCATGCGTCCGGGGATGAACACCGTGGGCTGCCCCTTGTCCAGGTTGACATTGCCGTGGTAGGCGAATCGGTTGTCGCTCCCGGCGGGGATATAGACATATGAATCATTCGGGTTGGAATACCCGTACCATGCAGTATAGGTTCCGTCCCCATTGTCGAGCACCTTCTCGAGCACCGGACTGATCTTGCTGAACGTTCCCGGATCGACCGCCAGGTCCGCATGCGCGGTCGCGGTTTTGTTGTTCAGATGCCAGACCAGATTGGACCCGTCGAACTCGATCGCAAATGCCGCCTGATGACGCCCCGGCTCGAACGCGGTGACCTGCCCCTTGTCGAGCGCATTTTCTCCCCGGTACGCGAACCGGTTATTCTCACCGACCGCGACAACTACCGTTGAGGGGTTCGGGTTGAGGTAGCCGAATATGGCGGTATAGGTTCCATCGTTGTTGTCGTACACGGTTTCCAGAATCGGACTGATTCGTTCGCGATACGCGGCGGTATCGGCGTAGACACTCATGTGGTATACGGCCTTGTATTCATCATACCAGACCCGCCAGCCGCCACGCGGATAGAGCGCATCCGATTTGCCCCAGTACATGGTTATGTTGTTGTCACCCGCAGCGGTAACCTCCGGAACACGGACCCAGAGTGCGGCTTTTTGTTTGTCATTATTCCATGATTCAATCTCGAACGAAAGCCGCGTGCCCTGCTGGTCGGCGAACCGAATGTCGCCGCCGTCGGGCCGAGCCTGCGTAAAGTCGAAATTTGAGCCGTCGAGGCGGATCAGAAGCGGGAACCCTTTCACGGCCTCTGAGATCTCGAGTTCCCGGAGCGGTACTTCCATCGAATAGTTCCATTGCGAATAATCCTCGGTTTCGTCCGGTCCGATCGGCTGTTCGGCATGGCCGATATTGCCGGCACGATCCCGGGCTTCCACCCGCACCAGAAGCGGTTCCCAGAGCTGTTCGCGTGGGATTTCGAGCGTTCCGGTGACCTGCGCGGTTTTGCCGGTATCGGACATGCACGGGGTTTGGGCAACCGTGGTGCCGTTGTGGGTTACAATTGAGAGACAGGTTTGAGAAAGAGCATTCTCGTCGGATACCGAAGCGGAAACCGAGACCGATCGCTCGCCGGGCCGTGTCACTACGATATCGTATACAACGGGTGACTTGGTGTCCACGATGATGTCCTTGAAGTGAGGGTCACTGATATTCCCCGCTTCATCAATGGCTCGGACGTTCATCTTGATATTCGCACCGGGCAACCCCCCCGGAACAATAGGTATCGCAAGGGTAAATGGCGCGCGACCCTCGGTTGGCGTCGGGTACTCGGTGCCGGATGCATTTGAAACACCAAGCACATTGGTGAATATCGCTCCGCGTTCGTCGGTGGTCACATCGAATGTATATAATTCGCCCTGCTCCGCATTGACATATACGGGGGTAAAATCTCCGGTCACTATTGGCACACGGGTGTCTCGAATGACCGTAGTCTGGAGAACGCGTTCCTTTCCGTCGATGGTGGTTACCGCAAACAGGTAGTTCTTTCCCTCGGCAGGTAGCGCAACGGAATCGATTCTCCAACCGTCATAAGACCCAACGGTAGTCGTGTATGTCTGGTCGGTGCTTCCGCGAACCGAATCGGCACTGACGTACACAGTTACATTGGCGTCCTTTGGACCAATCCCGCTTACCGGCCCAACGATGGTTCTGTTGACCATATGCGGAAGCGGATTCAGGCTGAACCCGCCGGCGGCGTTGAAAAAGCCGTAAATCGAGGCATGTTTCACGGGGCCGGATACAACCGCCACATCACCGTCCTGCATGGGCTCGTGCGAGGTACTGTCGCCCGGCAGCGGAATGGTATCGGTATCCCGTATAATAACTCGGGAAAGCCCTGTCTCCAAAGGCACCAGATCCCCGCGTTCTTCATCGACATAGTATATATGTATAAGCCCCAACTGATCGAGCGGAACGCCCATGGAGTCGATATCGTCTTTGGTGAGATTGAACGAAATAACCGGTTGCGCGGTGTCATTGAACACCTGTCCGGTCGGCAGAATTTCCACAACCGGTCCAAGCGCGGTCACCGCGGAGTTCACGCCCCCGATCTCCACGGGGTCGATCGGGATGATTGACACCGGATCTTTCGGTGCGCTTCCGGCAGGAAACCGCATCTGCGCCTTCGAGTACGGACTGTATACGACCTGCGATTCCAGCGCATCGAGCCGCAGCTTCTCTCCGATATTCACCACCTGGTATCGCACCTCAACGCTGTCGCTTCGCCGCATTTCGTATTTGAGCACATACTGTCCATTACAGCGAGAGACATCCCAGTACCCGAGAATGTTCTCCGAGTCCGGGTCGCCCGGTATGAAATGAACCGGTTTCTTTGCGATTGGTCCGTATTTGTTCCAGGTTTTCGTTTTTGTTTCGTAGTAATCAATCGTATAGGTCGTATCCGGAGCACCGTCGTACGTGATATTCCCCTTCAGTTCCACAAACCGTTTCGGGGTGGGCATGGGAGCGTGGCGGAGGGTGAACAGGTCATTGCCCGAGGCGTTGAGCGAGTCAATTAGCAGATCGGTATGCGGTGATCCGTCTACATATTGAAGCGAAATATGATTGTAGCCCGGGACATCAGTTTCGTATTCGCTCAGCGGTGTGCCGTCTCCATAATTGATGGCCTCATTCCGGATCATCTCTCCAAAAACAGAGCGCCAGAAAGAGTATGGATACGTTTCGATGTCTCGTATGGAGCCTACTCCGTAGTCGATGTCCGTTAAACCCCGATAAACCTTTCGAATGCTTTCTTGTGAATTGTACCTGAATCCATTTCTTGAGAAACCCATTCTGCGGTGAATGTATCCCTTATCGGCAGCACTCAACAACGGATCTTTCAGGCTCGTCCAGGGATCACGGGGGAATACCGAGGGTTCATGATGTATTAAGACATGATGGAACGGAGTGTCGACCAAAGTGAATTTCACTCCCGGCGGGGCAACTGAAGACGAGCTATCAAAGGTGGCCTCGATTGTCTCAGCCAACACAGGGCGCGAATTTCGATACCCCCCATGCCAGAGAGTTGCCACCACCGGACTGGGAGAATCCGCATGCAATGTCACTGAAAAAGGGATCTTCAGAAGGGGTTCCTTCGGATGCGTAATCATCGAGTCGTGGGCGACCCGAGCCACCATAATACTGTCGAATTTCCCCGGTGTATCTTTGGAAGCCCTCGGGTCAACATTATCCAAGGTCCAATAGGCGATCTGGTCATAGGGAATCCCATCATCCGATTCCAGGGAAGGTACCGTGTCGGCCGGAAACGGCCAATGAAGCGTATCCTTTCGATAGGCATTGCAATAAGCGTCCACACGCAAGGGGAATGATTGCGTATTGAGCATTTCCGCCGGAGCACGGAACGTGCCTTGCTCAACGGTTTTTCCGCTATCCATTTTCCAGTACCTGAGTGAATCCCCCCAGAGGCCATTGATTAGTGTAGGGGCCCAATCAATGGTATCACCAAGCTCGGGGATGCTCATGTTCTTTAAGACAATCCCCCCCCTCTCGGGGACCTTTATGATGTCATAGTAATAGTTAATCCACGGATCAGCAAGGTAGAAGGATTCTGAGTAATCTCCGGCAGTATCTTCAGCCGCACTGAGCGTGTTGTAGCGGTGAGGTTTAATGGTATCCGGCGATGTAATTGTGTCGTATCTTACGAAGTCTTCGAGACCATACTCCGGTCGAAGCCGAATGCCGGGTTTGTACCATGCCAGGGATTCATCTCCGTCTATACAGAATAGACCGTCAGGTTCCCCGTTCTCGTACCCCGATACATATTCCACCTCGAAGTACTTCGAGAGGTCATTTGCGACTGTATCGCCTGAATAAATGTTCATAATTTCTATTACAGGATCGTGATAGAAGACTCTTAAGCCACAGCATGTCTCACACTTATCTTTGCCGTCAACAATGTCTTCTCTCAATTCACAATAATTCCTCCAATTTCGATAAACTGGATATCGAGTGCCTCCGTTGAGTGGCACCCCCAGTGTCCAAGTATCGATTCTCTCCCTAATCAAGTTTTCCTTATCACATCCAAATGTTTCATCGCGGTCATAGCGCAGGTAATATGTCACTCTTACTTTGACCGTTACTTCCTGAAGCTCCTGCATCTCTTTCCGCACTCGTATTTCAAAATCATTGCTCTCCCCACTTGTCTTCCAAGTGTAAACTTCTTGTTTTCCCGACATGAGCACCGTTCCATTCACCATCAGTGAATCTGTCGACAGCAGGGAACCGGACAATCTTGTTTTCCACAGTACGTCGGAGGTGCCGAGCGTAGTTGCATCACGGTACTGATCGTGTAGGGTGTCGGGATCGGCTAATTCAAAGCCAGCCTTGCTTATCCCGGGATTCTCGTACTCGGGAGAGTAGCGAAAGAGTTGCAGGGTGGTGTCGTATGAATCGGAGGTGTCATCAAGGGCAGTGACGGTCAAATAAACCTCATACGGTTGACCTTCATCACTGTACGGAATAGAGCCTTCACCTGAACCGTCCCAGTTGAGTGTCTTTGGTGAAGAAATACCCCCCCTGGTCAATTCCAGAGGCCCTACTCGTGCGTAGGTTATGCCGTCGTACCGGATATCCAGTTTGGCGGCACAATGCTTTGAAGAGGTGAAGCTGACTGTTGCCGTGCTTTGGTCAACCGGCGCATCCGGGCTCGGCGGGAAAACAATCGAATTCGGTGAAACGCTTACGTTGGCGACCCGGAGATCGGTGTCGACCGATATACTCGAAGACACGCGATAGTCCAATGAGACTCCCCCGGTCTCTTCAACGGCAAGAAGAACCCGGTAAGTACCGTCCTCGACAAGATTTCCCAAACCGTCGGTATAGGGCCAAACGATGTTTTCAGACTTTGCCGCTTCCGACGTACTAACATGATACTCATTGACTTTCCGTACGTATTCCCCGTTCCGGTATTGCGCTACCACCACAACGGCATGTGAGGGTTTAGACGAGGTGAACGAGACACTCACTCCCTTGCTCGTCTTGGCGGCACTGAAGCTCCCGATGCTAATGCCGGATTTATCAATTGAATGATCCACTTCTATATTCGAACGAGCGGATTGGACACGGTTTGTGCCCTTTTCACGGGTCAGGGCCAGGAGCGTGTAGGTTGTATCCACAAGCAGGTCACTATTCAGGTACGTTACCGAGGCGTACCCCTGAACATTTGTCGGCACCACGGATTTGTTTGACCAGGGAAATAGCTTGTTGCCTGCATTCTGTCGGTGAAAAGGTGCAAACAGTGCAGGTTCACTCGACAGTGATGCCGACGACTTCCATCCGTCATCCATGAGGATATCCGAATCGAGAGAAATCGGATGGTTGTCGGCTCCCGGTTTGTACAAAAGAGTATAACCCTCGAACTCATAGTCTCGATCAGTAGTGGAAATGTCCGGATCACCAAGCGATCCGGTCACGTATACCTTCCCGCTGATAGTCCTTCCCTGAAGATTTGTTCCGATCTCCTGGGGCCGCTCATTAAGATAGAAGAACGCAAAAGCGGTATCCGATTGTTTTCCGAAATTGTCTTCAAGCCGAGCTTTGATCGTATATGCACCGTCTTCCGCGATTTCAGCTTCGGGTATCGTGTACGCAATTCGGTCGGTACCGTCCGGAAAGATACCGGCAATCTTCCCTACAAAAACCCCACCTGACGGTTTGGTTACACTCAGGCTGTAGGTATAGGTGTAATCCTCCTGGGAAGCGACCCCGTAGGTGTTGTTAAACAAAAAACAGGTGACCGGCTCGGGTTCGGTGAACACGTTCTTCTCAAGATCAACCAGCAATGACGGTACACTGTTATCGATAAATATCCGTGAGACCGAAATGCCCTCCTGGGAAACAGTGGTATCTTCCCGGCGGTCCCGTGCGCGATTGCCGAGAGTGTCGATATAATATGCCGAAAACCCGTACACGCCCGTGGGCGCCTCCCCCGCATCGGCAAATGGTATTTCGATTTCCAAAACGGTTGCCGCCGGGACCGTATCCGCAAACACTATCCGGGTGGCCGACCCCACCGAATGGTACTCCACAACCAGGCTTCCGTCGGTCGGAGTAAAGTCCGGCCAGGTCACCTGTGCTCCCACACGTGTATTTCCTCCAGCATGGAGAAATGTTTCTCCTTCTTTGGAAAACGTCACGTTCTCCGAATTCCCGATAAGACTGACCTTTGGGATCGCTGTTTTTACGGTTATTCTGGGATCAAATGACGGAATATCGAATGAAGAAACTGAATACCCCGGTTTGCTCTCGGCCGAAATCCGAACGTAATAGTCTCCATCAGGAACCCGCTCTCCCGACTGGTCGGTCCCAAACCAGTCTATTGAAACTGGAACGGTAGTTCCTATGGTATCCGCGAAAACCGGGTCCCCGGTGAAGCCGGGGGTATTGAAGATCTCAATTCGGACATCGGTGGGCGTACCTCCGCCGGCTATTGCATCACAATAACTTTCGAGTTTGTTCATGCCGGTTTTTGTGGAATGCACGACATAGCGATCTGAAACCGGAGAAATGACACTCCGAGTTTTAAAGAAAGCGGACTCGACAATGCCCCCCGAGGAATTCCTGAAAGCTCGATCGGTAACGGCATTGATATCCACCTCCGAACGGTTACCCGCCAGGTCCTCTACTGTAACTCTCGCCCCGAAACTCTCGCACGAATCCAGTCCCGCAGGTACCCATTCAAAATTCACGAGCTGATACCGGCTTCGAATATCGTCCGGCTTCGCGCTGTCCGACATTGTGGCGATCGTGTCACCGGTTGCATCAACGATATTCAGCCAACCATGAACGGTTTCCGTTAAGGGAACTCTTAAGCGAAAGGGATTCTGCGATGAAGTGTTGATACTGCTTCGTATGTCTCCAGCCCCTTCCACCTCCGGAGGGACATAATCCAGGTTCAAGACCTCAAGAACCGCATCGTCGCCTTCGGGCCAGTACCGATGGGTCGTTATTGCGAACACCACTTTGTCTTCGAGGATTTCTCCATCTTTGGTTTTGCCGTCCCAGACGATGGCGGTGTCGTGCCAGCCGGAGGACAGCGAATCAAGATCCTGGACCCAAACAGGTTCCAAAGTCATGTTGCTGTCGAGGGTTGAGAACCGCCGTTCAAATATTTTTAACCGCACTCGGCACTTTTCTGAAAGCTTGAATTTCGCGCGGGGAAAAGGACGAATACCCGCCAGACATTTTTGAGGGTTGTAGCCGTTGTAGGGGACGTTGTAGATGGAGTGTTCGAGGATTTTGGCTATGTTTTGGAAACGCTGGATTCCGTTTTCATAGTCAAAAGTTTCGGTAATGAAGACTTCTTTTTCATGAACAGAGATTCCCCTTACCTGCCGGAATCCAATTTTGTTGCCGCTTGTGTGGCCCCTGTCCCCCACCTCATACAGGAAATCCAAGTCTTCCGTGTATTTCAGGATTTGGTTCCTAAGACTGTCCACCAAGTAGATGTCCCCCTCTTCGTTTGTTCGAATGCAGGAATACTTTCCACCGGGCGGGAGCCATACGCGATCAACCATCAGAAATGTTTCTCCATCATCCAATATTTTGCAAAGCCGATCGTTCCGGTCTACTGTGAGGATGATATTTTCATCAATATTTGAAGCTTGGGGCTTGTTATTGTACAATCCACCGATTACACGTGGGTGACCAAATCTTAAAGAGTGTTTCGCCTCTCGTGTGGTCCAATTTTCCTTTGTTGCCACATCGCCAAAGTACGGATTCACAACCAGTAGTCGCGAGGGATTATCTGTTACTATGTACAACCGGTCATCGGACTTGTCATCTGTTTTCATATCGTTGAGCCAACAATCATGTACCCGGCCCTGTTGCACATAGTAGATGCCAACATAGGGAAAATCATTCTCTATACCGTTCCACCGATGTTCATGTCTGAAAACACGATTCCCTTTTTTGTCTACGATCCAAAAATCTCCACGGTAATTCGTAACCATGTTCCCAAATTGCACTTCATTTCTGGGAAAGTGCATGTTGTTTGATGGGTTCGCGTAACTGAACCCACGGTATGAGTTCATGTGGTCGGGGTTACTGTCGAATGCCACAATATTGCCTTCGTCATTGGCGATCACCAGCATGTCGTATTTACCGTGGCGGTCATCATCCGAAGAAGCCAATGCAATTCCCCATGGGCGCCAAAACACATTGTAGTCACGGCGGCGAAGGACTTCTCTTCCAACCTGCTCGTTGACGACGGCACAAAAATCCTTGATGGAGTTTCTTGAGATCTTTCTGAGAGGTATTTTCGTTCCAGTAAATTCGCCAAGCCCGATTGGTATAAGGGGTTGTGAGTGCAATGGGGAAGAGGCCAATATGAGCCACCATATTGTGAGTGATATCCATCCGAATTTCATGGTGCTTCCTTCAAGGGCTTAGGTATAATTTGCATTATTCTCTGCGTTTAGTCTCCATAGAAGAATCAATCTAGCTTGCGTGAAAATACGAAACCTGTTCCGCAAGCTTCCCGACCGTGCTATTCTTTCAATTTGGGAGGTAGATTCGCACCGGTCACCTCCCCCGTTTCGGCGTTGATGCAGATTCCGTATCTGAAACAATCCGTGCAGGGAGACCAATGCCACTTTGTTTCGCCCGTATCTTCGATACCTACCTCAACAAAAGCTTGCCAAACGGGGATCTTACCCTCGACACAAAAACCTCCCATTCTCACCTTTAGATAATGAATCCGCAATAGAAAGGCCCTTTCACGCGCATACGAATGAATAGCGTTTTCCGCCTGTGGCTTGGATATCTGGGGTTGGTAATCGGGAGGAAACGGGTTATCTGTATGTCCGTAATACTGTTGAACTTGTCCCGTCTCGGCATCTAGAAAGAGCCTGGCGCTACGATCATCTGCGATGAATCCTGTATCCTTGGTAGTAAAGTAGATCTCATATGTGTATCCTGAACTTGGTTGAAAAACGGTGATAGAATCAAATTCCCCGGCTTTTTCCCCCAGGATTTCGGCCAAAATGCTTTGGGCTTGCGACACGGCTGTGTTACGAGCCAACTTACGGAGACCTACCTTATCACCTCTTGAAATCGAGTTTTGCCTGAACCCAATCCTCAATATAGAATTTGTCGCTCGCGATATAACTACATTCAGTTTCTCCGAAACCAACTCGAGTTTTCCTTCACTTATATTAATGGTGAAAATATCGGAAACATTTTCTTCGGGATATATACTCTCCACTACACTCAAGGCGGATTCTACTCTAAAGCTGTCCTGACTCGTAAGTGCCATGCCATCGGGTGATATTCTGTAATCATACGCAAAAACGCTGTCATTTGGATAAAAGCTAAGTACCGTCAGGAGCAAAACCGATCTCAACTTCCAAGGAGTCATCATTGTCATTCTCCAGATCTTGCGGGGTAAATATTGCCTTGTACGACAGATCTTTCGCCTGTCGCCTGCATTGTCTCGCTTGCGGATCTAGCTATCGTATAATGACCATTTTGGTCTACAGCTGCTTCGATCAATTCGTCTCTCGAACTAAACCTGTAGAGCACCCTCATCTGTTCCAGTGATTCTTCATACGCATTGATTATTGCTTCTGAGACTGTCTGCTCATGTGTAAGCCACCAGAAATTTCTGTTCCAGAACAGCATGAATAACGTCTGGTTTCTGCGATCGGTTGAGACGACACAGTCTACACCGTACTCCAATAGCGCGTCCTTTATCGAGGGCTCGCCAACCCCGGAGTTACATCCTACGACCACTGCGATTAAAACGTGATCCAGGAATTTGCTTCCGGAAATAGCCCCGTAGCACCCAAGCCGCAAGGGATGAAAACCGTCCTGACAAAAGTTGCACCCACGGTCCCTGCTATCAGCCACCAGTTTTTCTTTGTAGTCTCCCAAGTAGAGTAAACCGACGGATTTCGTTGTGATGGATGTGTCAAATCCTATCGTCATATCTCCTGTAGACATATCCACAGTAGTGTCCACGGTAATTATTGTATCGGTACAAGGCATTAGTCCTCCGTGGGTAATGAGATTGATTGCGGCGGCTTCTTTCATTTTCGACACAACCGAGCTTGCGTAGCCGGTATTCACGACATAGCTATCGTAGCCATTCATCGTGTCGGGGTATTCCTCTTGAGCCCTCTTAACCCAATCCGCTGCCCATCCAAAATCGTACAAAAACTCACCGGTGGAATCCCTTGATTCAAACAGAAACGAAACCGAATCCCAACTCAGGTTAGGAGCCCACGATTTCCAATTATCTATTGCAGCCTTGGTCTCCGGGTTCGTTGTGTCAGCAGGATAACTAAAACCAAAATTATACAAAATGGGTTTTCCAGATGGTGCGGGATCATCAGGTTTTGTTGTATCCATACCTCCTCCGGGTGGGCTTCCCCCCCCGGGGTCATTCGGTTCCGCGGGAGGCGTATAATCCTTGAAGCATGTTTCATCGGTGATCTCTGAACACAGACACCCATCGTAATCTACGCAACCCTCAACCAACTCTCTGCCGGACGAGCTTGCTTCTTCACACGTCTTTCCACACGGACATCCATCATCTTCCTTTAGGGCACCGGCCGATTCGCATGCACTGCAATCATAACAATGGTTCCATTCATCACCCGATTTGTACTGGCAACGAGACACACACCTGTAGTTGTGACCGCAGTTTTGTAAAAAGAGAATTCCTGCGACTAACAAGAGGGAAGAACGGTAATCACTTTTGACCAAAGGAATCCATTTTCTATGTAATCTCATATCAGGCAGGTCTCCTGCATTTGATCTGACCATGGCAATTGCTTAGACTATTAAACTCATTAAAAAGAAGAGCAATGAAAGACTGGGTCAATGAAAACCTGGTTCCAATGTTTCCCGAGTGAATACCGGCCACCGCAAAAGCGTCATTTAAACCATACAGTCTAGCGGAGCCGACTTCGAAACGAGATGTGTCCAAAACAGCGATTCTACCGTCTATTCCACATGTATCGACTCCATTCACAATGATCACTCTACCTGATATCGAGCCGCTTCCAAGGGAATGACCGGCCGTTCTTTTGGCAACCCCAACCTGGTGGTTAGTAGGAAATTTTCGGCTTGGGGGGCGAACCGGGTACGCGAATGGAGTAAGCATTGTACAGGGATCCCAGGCGCTGGTTCCGAGGACAAGGAACTGTGCAAAAAAAGAAAGCCGAGATAGAGAGAGATTACAGTGCTTCAAAAGTTTTCCTTTTGAAAAAGGAAGGGTCACGTGATCTTAGAGACATATTCACCATGTATTCGGGCGCTATAGTTTCCCGTATCATATAGAATATAATTTGGGCGATCGGTAATGGAAACTGGTGCGTGCAGTTTATTCATAAACGAAACAATTTCAAGCCCACCCTAACTATCCTCTCCTCTCCTCCTCATCATCATCATCAACTCCACCACCCGAAACTGCATCCCCACCCCCTCCATCTTCTCCGCCTGCTCCCGACTAAGAAGTCCTTTCCTGTATTTCGCCCGGTTCCCTCTCCACCATACGTATAAATCCTCCCCAAGCGCTTCGGCGATGCCGTTTTTGCCCATGAACTCTTTTCGCTTCACTTTTATTTGGATTATCCGGCTTGCCTTGCGAAAGTTTTCTTCCCAGGTTATATCAACAATTCTTTCTGAGAGGCCAAGCGCGTTCATCCGCTTTTCCTGGCTTTTTGACAGGAGGCCTTGCTTCCGCCTGGATACCTGATACAGACGCCAATCGCCGAGAGTATGTTCATGCCGGTCTGTGCTGTGTGCTGAAGGTAGTCTCTCGTGCTTTTCTATGAAAGCCTTGACTTCTTGATACAGTTTGTTCCAATGGTATTCGGCACGGTCGACAAGGAGTCCCGCTTCATGCAGGAGTTTTCCTTTGTCCTCATCCAGCTCTCCCCTTCGCAGTTTTTCGGCTTGCAGGTATAGCCATTGTTTGAGCAGTTTCTCTTCCCCGCCGGCGTACCGGCTAAGCGGCTCCCCCTTTTCTCTCTGGAGTTTATCTGCCCGTTTGTAGATATCATACCAGTCCTCGCGCTTCTTACCCCAGTCGAACCCTATCGATTCCAGCAGCTCGACTCGCCAGGCATCCATTTTGTCCTTTCTGCAATCCTGCCGCTGCTTGTGAGCCCAGGAGCCAATCTTGTGACCTTTCGGGTACTCTTCAGTTTGTGCGGGAAAGCGCTCGAACGTCTCCAGAAAGAGTCTGAGACGAAGGAAATGCCCGAGCCATCGCCGGTGGAGATGGTTGGTGTTCAGTTCTTTGAGTTCTCGTGGGGTGAGGGTCGGAAACCGGGAGATATCCAGGAGTGGATCTTCGGGGAAAGTAGCTCTTTTCATGGAATGTGGGTGCCTCCAGCCGTTGTGTTCTATATGCCGTTGTGTTCTATATGCCGTTGTGTTCTATATGCCGTCGTGTTCTATATGCCGTCGTGTTCTATATGCCGTCGTGTTCTATATAATGAAAAAGGAACGCCCCATGATTGCGCATACATGCATAAGTGCATACCTATGCAGATGCACAGGTATGCACATACATACTAATCTACTGCACGGAACCCCTCTGCTTAGCCCAAGTTTCGCAGCCGAGAACCGCCGTACCGCGCTGCACTGAGCGGTGTCGAAGTGAGCGGAGCGTTGCAT